>CABSMD010000158.1 GCA_902478725.1 uncultured Clostridia bacterium | reverse complement strand
CCCGCCGCCGCAGGAGGGGGAGGCGGGCCAGTAAAACACATCGGGCGCGTATTCCTCACAAATGCTGGGCAGCAGCCGTTCAAACAGCTCCAAATAGTCCATGCGCACACGCTCATTTTTGGAGTGCGCAATATCGCGTTCCATCTCGTTATTCCCGCAAAGCAGCCCCAGGCAGGCGTGGTGACGGATGCGTTTGATGTTATCGATAAACTCGGCGCGTACGTTTTCACGGAAACGGTCCAGCAGGCGCACATGCATGCAGGCGAACATAAAGTCCTGCCACACGACCAGGCCATACTGGTCGCACAGGTCAAAAAAGTCGTCCTCCGGGTAGTATCCGCCGCCCCACACACGGATGGTATTGAAATTCGCGGCGATACAGTTTTGGATCAATTTTTCGGTTTTCCCTTTGTTGATGCGGGAAAGGATGTTGTCCTGCGGGATATAATCCGCACCCATCGCGAAGATTTTAACCCCATTAACAACAAAGCAAAATTCTTCACCAAAACGGTCCGGTTCGGTGCTGACCGTCAGGGTGCGCAGGCCGATCCTTTTTGTGAGACGGCCGGTCTCACAGCCGTTTTCGAATAAAATGACCGTGACGGTATAAAGAGGCTGCTTCCCATAGCCGTTCGGCCACCAGAGCTTGGGGGAGGGAATGATGATCTCCGCCCGGCCGTTGTGCACCTCGGCCTCCAAATGTGTATCAGTACCTTCTACACATACCCGCATGGTACAGCCGTCCGTCCGGCCTGTGCATTCGGGTATGACGCAGAGAGCCACCTGACCGCCGCTATGCTCCTGCGTGATACGCATATTATCCAGCCGCGCGCTGTGGTAAGAGAGCAGCTCCACATCACGGAAAATCCCCATGTCCGGCAAGGTCGGGCCCCAATCCCAGCCAAACATATAAGACGCCTTGCGCAGATGCGCCGCGCCCGCTACGGTATCGCCATTGGTGCGCAGTTTGTGCTTATGCTCCGCCTGACGAAGGTAACGAAGCGGGGAGTGGAAGCGGATCGAAAGCTCGTTTTCACCGCTTCGCAGCAGCGCCTTACAGGGAAAATCATAGGTGCGGTGCATATTTTCAGCACAGCCCAGAGCCGATCCGTTTAGGGTCAGGTCACAGACTGTGTCCAATCCGTGGAACCGAAGAAAAAAATGCTCGTATTCCGCAAGATCGGGCACCTCAAAACGAGTGGTAAAGGTGCAATCCTCATTTGAAAGCTCCTTTACCCTTTGCTCGTTATCCGCAACAAATGGGTCTTCTATTTGACCGTATTGCAGCAAAACGGAATACAACGAGCAAGGGGCCACAGCCTCCATCGGTTCATATTTCCCGAATGTTAACGTCCAGTTTTTCAATAGCATTGGAAATACCTCATTTCTTATGGTTTCGTATCACTGCTTTTAGCATAGCATATTCAGAAAAGGAAAGCTGGCCCTATCTTCGGAATTTATAGACTTTTTCTTTGCTTTTAATTAAAAAGTAAAACCTGCATTTTTATTTTACGTCGAACATTACGGTTTGCTCTTCGTGCCCATCCGCATCAATGCCGAAGGTAAGCTGGAACGGACCAATTTTGTGAGGGTCGACAGCCTCCAGTGTCCTGATACCGGATTCGGTCTCGTTCGAACCGACTGAAGCGGGAAAGGTCGCCTCTTTTGAGTCGGATGGCGCATATTCGTTCTGTTTCATCACCAGCTTATCTGCGTGGATCGAAATGGGGTAGCCGGCACGGTTGACCACTTCTATGTATAGGCGGGGGGTCTGTTCGGCAAACTCAATTTTTTGCAGGGTGACAGAAACCTCGCCCGCCTCCTCTGTCAGGCCGATGGCAAGGGTCTGGCGGGAGGGGTTGAACAGCGTTTCATCCGAACGGGCGGTTTGTGTTGCATAGATTACTACTGTCCCGTCGGAAAACAGGGATTCGATTTTGCCGTCTGCCAAAAGATAATCCCCCGCCTGATACCCATATGGATTCTCCTTTAGCTGCAGCTGAATGTTCAGATCTGTTTTTGAGCTTGCCGTGATTTGAAATCCCCTGCCTTTTTCCTCTATGCTTTCTACCATAAGGGGCAGGTTTTCGATCCTGCGTCCTTTGACGTTTTCCTTGTTTTCAATAGCTTGCACCAGGGTTTGCTCACTGAGTGATACCTTGTTGTATTGCACGCTGTCCTGATACGCATGGTAGGCATAGAATCCGCCTGCACCTACGATGACAACAGCTAAAAGACTAATGATGATTTTTTTCATGTTTTCCGTTCCTTTCTTTGAAAGTGGCTTTTGTCTCTCCGTTTTGGCAGGTGACCGTAACCGTGCCGCCTACGGTTGGAATTTTCATGGACAATGCAAATGGACCGCCCGGCAGATGGGGCGTACAGCGTATCCCTTTCCATCCGGGGATGGCAGGGGACAGGCCGATCAAATCCTCAATCAGCACCGAGACCGGCGCACTGGCCCAAGGATGGCACAGGCTGGTGTTACGCTTTTGCTCCTTGCCCCATGCTTCAAAGCAGGTGGTGCCGCCCTCGCGCACCATGTTGTACCAGGAGTTTTCCCCGGTCGAGGTGATGAGGCGGTAGACCGTATCGTACCGGCCCAGACGCGCAAGCGCCTTTAGCAGGAAATAGGACATGTATACCCCGCAGCACAACCCCTTGCCGGTCAGAAAATCGGCGATGGATTCACTGTATGCAGCCGGATGGAACCCGAAATAGGCCGGGATTATATTGGAATGCAGCGCGCTGTGTGAGCCGCCCTCCCGGTCAGTATACAGCCCGGTATCCGGATTGAAAAACGCCCGGTTGAATGCGGCTGAAAGCGCGGTGTATTCCTGATCGTGCGCTTCTCCCAATAGGTCGGCGATCTGTTCGGTCAGGCCGATGCTGCCGACATAAAAGGCATTTATAACGTTGTGGCAGCCCGGACCGATGGGCTTCGTGAGGGGAAAGTCATACCCGTCACGCAGGTTTTCCGGCCAATCGACCAGGTTCCACTTACCGTCCACCTGTTCAAGCAGCCCGTCCGGACGGCGGTATCGCCGAAAATAATCCAGCATCCGCCGGCATACGGGCAGCATTTCCCGCAGGAAGTCCAGGTCGCCGGTATGCTGGTAGCAACGGAGTACCAGGATAGGGAATTGGAGGGAATAATCCGCGATCTCCTGCATAAAGGAACCCGGCGTGACCGCCATGATCCCGGGACATATCTTTTGGGATGCGGCCTGATCGCCGATCGCCTTTTTAAACAACTGTAAATCCCCTGTGAGGTAGATCTGGGAGGCGCTTGACACGGTCAGGTCACCGGCGTACTGCCCCTTTTCCCGCGACGGGCAGTCGGTATAAACGTCTTGGCAGCCATATTTCACCCCGTTTTTGCAAAGCTCAAACACCTGTTCTAAAATAGGGTCCGAGCTTTGGAGTGAACAGGCATCATCGTCAAAGGGATAATGGCATACATCGGCACTAAGAGAAAGTATTTCAACACTCGTGTCTGGCTCCAAACAGACATAACGGAAGGCTTTGTAATCGTACTGCTCCAGCTCGCACATCCCTTCGCACAGCGTCCAGTATTCCTCATAGTCGCAGTTACAGCGCATTTGGTAGCGGACCGTAAACGGTGCGGAAAGCTCTTCACCGCATAGAATCCGGATCCGGCTGCCTTTTTTGCCCCGCGCTGTGATGCGGAGCATCCCCGTGATCTCCCGCCCGAAGTCGTAAAACAGCCTGCCATCTTCCAATTTTTTGGTCACGATGGGGGCTTGTGGATATACCGCCACGACCGGCGCGGGTGTATCACAAAAGGTATAATCCGTCTCCCGGACAGCACAGGCTTCCCAACCGGTGTCGTCAAAACCGCATTCGCGCCAACCTGTTTCCTCCAGATTACTGTCGTAGTCCTCCGCAAACTGTGTCTGATAGCCTATCGTTTCTTGAGAGGTATAGGCACGTGAGATGGTGTATTTCCACGTCTCATCCGTGCACAGCAGTATTTTGCCGTCGGCAATGAGGTCCGCGGCCATGCCCTGGCGCAGGTCTCCACTGTTCCAGACCCGGTTGACCAGACCCGGATAGTAGACCTCAACGGCAATAACATTCTCCCCTTCGCGCAGGAAGGCTGACACATCCATCTCATTATAGTAATAATGAAAGTGATATCCGTTTGCTACACCTTTTGCGACGAATCGGCCATTAACATAAAGCTTATAATAGTCATCCGCCGCGATCCGGAGGGTGCACGCCTGAAAGGCGGGCATGACAAAGGTTTTGCGTACAAGCATATGTACGTTTTTCAGCTCCGGAGGATGGGGCGGCATCTCAAACGGCTCATGCTCCTTATGATACAGATGTAAGGGCGTCAGGCTCGCAAACCGTGTGTCGCAAATCCATTTACCAATAAAATTCATTGCTTTCCTCCTGTGAATCGGTATTTATTTCTTCCTGTTTGAGCCTTCCCTCACCGTTCCCAATCTTATATCCTTGTTTTACATATTTTTTTATGTTTCTTTGCAGCGACGTGTCTTGCGGCCACTGCGCAACCGAAAGATCCGGTTTTTTGAAAATCCAGTTGACATAACCCATATCTTCAGGGTCTGAGCCGGTCAGTACAAACTGTTCCTGAAAGGCCAAGATTTTAGAGCCGGGAGCGAGCACCTCCCGCAGAGCCGGGGCAAGCAGCCAGGAGGTACAGGTAATATCGCGGTAACGAAAATCCGGAAAATAGGCACGGAAGAATTCTCCGGCCTGCCGGTACGAATCCCTGCATGCCTGCGGCGAAAGATCCGCGTCGGACGGGATGTGCAGGCGGAGGGATGGCTCACCGTGAAAGCTGCCCATCTCAAACTCCAATGCTCCCAACCGGAACAACTGGCAATTCAGCTGCCGCACCGTCCACCAGCCGCGGTCAAACCCATATCCGCCAAAGCTATCGCGGTGCTCCCTCACAAAACGGGAGAAACAGCCCATTGTGGCAAGAAAGATATCTTCACCGATGCCGCGCCGTTCATAGTCCCGCCGCGTGTCCAAAGCGCTCAAGAGCATACAGGTCAGCATTTTCCATCCGCGCGGGTCGTCTCCCAACTGGATTTTAAAGGCTTCGGCATCCCGCTTATCCCCCACAGCCCGCAAAATGTCATCTATGTCCAGGCTCCTCAAATATGTAAGAAGCTCCCCTTCCGCCTCTTCCGGCATCCGAATGCTTTTACAGAGGGAAGCGAGTTCCAGTTCTCTATTCATTGTTATAGAAGCTCCTTTATTTTTAACAATATCCTACCATATTTTTGTTCAAAAAACAATCGTCTGTTCAGAAAAAAGGCGGCCAAGATTAAGCGGAGGCCTCAGGGCCTCCGCTTTTTACATGTCCAACAGCTTGTTTTCACTCAGCGGCTGGTAGAGCTGGTATTCAGTAAAGTTTTTGAAAATTTTTCGGTATTGGTTGGGACGGATTTTGTATAGCTTATAGAACCATTCGGAAAAGTAGGCCTCGGAGCTGAAACGGTACTGATAGGCAATCTCTTTCAGCTGTAATTCCGTATAAGCAAGATTCAGACAGACCCGCTTTAGAATGTTTTTTTGAATATACTTTTTAACGGTAAACCCGATATTTTGAGGGAAGGTATGCGTCAGGGACGAAATAGATATGCCTGTGTTCCTGGAAATGGTTTTGAGTGTCAGGTCAATAGTCAGGTTCCTGTCGATGTATTCAAATAAGTCGCTGTATTGTTTTCCTTTTGTAAGACGGTCGGATACAATATCCTGCACCTCCTGGAATAAGGGAGCAATGCTTAGCTTGACCAGAGAGGGCAGCAAAAGCTGTTTGGATGGGGAGGGGGATAAAATCGCTTCCCGAATCAAGGGGGTCAGGTTCCTTTCATCCGAAAAAAAGCGGGGCCCTTCCATTTTGGAGAAAATATCTTCATGGCTGAACAAATTAAAGTAAAACGATACCACAGCCTTTTTCGTACCGGGCAGAAAGACGGACTGATAAGGCTCTTTTTTGACACAGGGATAAAAATAAATATTGCCTTGCCTGATGGGAATATGAAAATCCTTTCCTTCGATCCAGCCGCCGCCCTCCATGATATAGTATAGCAGGTTGGCATTATCCCGAATCCGGTTATCGTGCTGGCTGATTCTTTTGTTTTTGAATTCTACATAGGAATGCTCATAAATAAAAAAGTCAAAATGATTGATCAGTATTTCCAAATCAGGATTCATGGTGGCAGTCTAAAACGAATCGCCGACTTTAATCAT
>CABSMD010000157.1 GCA_902478725.1 uncultured Clostridia bacterium | reverse complement strand
GTCAGCAGATAGTATCTTTGTAACCCTTTTCAAAGAACGGTTTTCTACATAACCAACCGTCTTACCCTTTTGACCAGGCAGAATAATTCTGATCGCCCGATCCGAAAAAGCCATTTCACCTGCCGGCACAGTGGATATCACCGCGCTTATCTTTCCGCTAACTGAAACACTGGCAGTATCCGAGACAGTCGGCGCCTTGATTGCCCCCGACCAGACTCCGTTCGCCGATAGAGACGTCCCATATGGGATTTCCATCTTGACAGTACCAATCGTCCCATCGGCTTCAATCCTGACCGACGGCTGTTTTTGATCTTTATCCAGTTGGAACAGCACATTATGCGCCGTATTCCTCACATAGAAAATCGATTCAGACAGATCATACAGTAGATCGACCGTCATATCATTGGTAATCGTTTTGGTATTGGATCTCGCATCCGAAAGTTGATCCACGGCAACGCCAAGTTCGGCTACCTTCGCATCTATCGTCTGCTGCGTTGCATTTTTATCCTCAAATATCTCAAGCGCGGAGGTGACCATGTTATCAAAATGGTTCAATGCCTCCTGTGAATATTGTCCATAATCAGAGCCCGCCGAGATTTGTTTCCTGAAGGACTGAACCTCGTCCAGTTTTGCCTGCAGCTTTGCTTTGTGCGCATAGATTGGCATGATGTGCGCCTGGCCAGCCAACATGGAGAAAGAAATATATCCCTCCTGTCCAATTAAAGGATGTTCCCCTTCCACCTCATGCAAAAAGTCAAATACGACGATATCATCAATAGTAAACTTAATTTTCACGTTATCGCCAACATCATAAGCGCCTACTTTTACTGTATATTCTTTTCCTTCCTCTAAAATAGGCTTTTTTGAACCGTCCTTATCTGTATACTCATTCGGCTTTGTTGCGATGATACCATTCGGCTTAGGATAGGCCTGCAATTCAAATCCATCTTTTTTAATGATAATTCCGAACCCTGCGTTGTTGTCCCAGCCAAAGGTATCGGCATTCATTTGCCTAAAGAATATCCCGGCCCATTGCGAATTATTTTCAAGTTTATACTTGAATGTTAGGATCTCATTGCCAAACTTGTTTGCCATATAGGTGGTGCGGGTGTACCTACCCCCTACATCTTGGGAATCAAGGATGACACCTTCATTTTCAAATCTCAGCTCGCCAACCTGCTGTCCCACGACATTATTGTTTTTCCAGTTTTCGGTGTCAGCCAAATATCCATTCAAAACGATCTCGCCGGCGTTTTTCTGGGTCAAAAACAGTTCAATCATCTGCCTCATTCTTTCAGCCGCCTGATCAACCATGTATTGAAGCGCTTTTTCATTCTCGAGTACCACTCTGGCAGACGCAATCTCACTCTGTAAATACTCTTTTGCCGCTAACGGATATTGGCCGATCCCATCACCAAACGAGGAATCCTTTATCAACTGTTCCGCTTCATCAACTGCAGCTAACAGTTCTGCTTTATTGATATCAGGGTCACCCAAAACTACCTTTGGTTCGCTCATAACCGCTTCGCCATACATCATATTACGGTCATAGGGGACGACTTCAAATTTGATATAGCGACCGGCATACATCTTGTCTACCAGCAATTCTTTCCCCTGCTTGCCAGGTATCCGTTCAAATTCGCCGTCAGCACTGTCACCGATATACCAAGTGACTTTAGAGTTGCCTTGCAGATCGCCGTCCATGTCGGCAAACTGGTATTCTGCCGTTAGAGTAGCGTTTGCGATGGCACTTCCGCGAATGGACGGATTGGATGCTGTCGGCTCTTTTCCGCCCACTTCACTTGACAGACCCATCTGTTCAAACGGGATGTCCTCGAACTGCGGTATATTTGTTTTTACCTGAGCCAAACCTGCGCTTGTCAGTTTGAAATCTTTTTTGTCATAGTTTTGGAACAAAGCCTCGCCATTGGATAAGTTGTCTACCCGCATAGTATCGGACTCGTTCACAAGTCCCCATACCACCGAGTTTTCACGACCAGGCACACCAACCGTCAGGTTATTCTTAAAGGTATGCGTTGTCTCAGGCGCGTATTTCATAGCAACGGCCAACTGATCTTTTGTCAACTGTGTTGGGTTAAGCGTTCCAAGTTTCATTAATTCATTATAGGACGCCTCACTGAAAACATTCTGGCAGGCCTCCCACTGGGTTCCTTTGTAGTGATCCAGCCAAGGCTTGCTTATGATCGTATTCATCGGATTCACCGTAGCCTGCATCCACGTCCACCATCTTGTCTGCTTGTTCCCCGATCCCGCACTATTCCAAGGCTGGATACGCAACGCAAGCGGGGCATCAATAAAGATGTTGTTTTCTACGCGGCCATACTGGCCACCATGCGTCTTGATAACAAAACTGCTGTTCGAGTTACCTCCCTGATCTGCCGTAAGCGTGCCGCGGTAAAACACGTTGCCGTGTACATAGGGGCCGATCGTGCCATCATCATAAAAGATACTTTGCTGTCCGTATCCGCCGTATTTATTGCCAATATCATGGAAATAGTTATACCTGATCTCAAGGCCAAAGTCCTCTGGAGTACGTCCCCAATAGACTGCGCCGATATCAGACGCTTCCAATACGCCGTTGTAAATCTCATTGTATTCCAGCAAAGTGTCGGGCGCATTTGTGAGCTGAATCAAAATATGGGGCGCATCGTAAACAGCGTTATGTCTGACAATCTGTCCCACACCTGTAATCGAAATGCCCGGAACAGATGAATTATATACCCGGTTAAAGCTGTGAATACGATTATTTTCAATTACATTTGAAGCCGGCGTTAATGTCGCTTTATCACCGCCACTGACATTGATTCCGCCTCTTCCCATCTCATAGATATGGCATCCCCTTATGGAGCAATTTGTTCCATTGACAGCTATTGCGTTTGATGAACCGCGCGCTAAGATACAATCTTCGACTGTAACATTTTCACCACTGCTAATATTGATCAACCTGTTTCTCGAGGTATCACAGGTGAATCCTTTCAACGTGATGTTCTTGCAGCCGACAAGGTTAAACATGACCTTATCGGAAGTCGCAACCGTGACCTCGGCATTCTGCGTATCTGCAGGCGGATAGAAGTATATAATCTTTTTATCACGGTCTATGTAGCTTTCACCCGGCATATCAATTTCTTCGACCAGATTCCAAAAATACAGTCTGTGCTTTGGCGTTGCCGGATAGGTCGTGCCGTATACGGAGGTAACCGTCTTCTTCTCTTGATTGATGGAGGCAACACGGTGCGTAACACCCGCCCAATCATTGCCGATAAAACCGGATATGTATAAATCCTTCACTTTTGACATATCCCATAATGAACTCCTGTTATCCGGATCCTCGTATTCAATAGTAAACGGATCAGTAGTCGAACCTACTGTTATTACATTTCCTGTCCTCAAAAACCCCGTTCCCGGCTCATCGTTCGGGTAACGTGATTTTGTCAGCGCCGAACCATTGAAATACACCTCGAAGGGTCTGTAATTCTGGAAGGAAGCAGGCATATTGCCTCCAAAACCATGATCGTCAATAGCGGGTATCTCGTTGATTCCCAAAGCTCCCAGATCAACCTGCACCAAATTTTTTCTTGCTGTCGGGTCAATCACACGCTTTAAGATTTCTTCGTCCTGTACCGGTACGATCTTATCTGACGACACCTTAATACCGCCCATAAACCTGACTTCCTCATCCTGATAGGCCTGATAGATGACCGGATTCTTTTCTGTCCCGGAATCAGCGGCACTGAAAGAAATGGTATCATTGATCTGATACACTCCACCGCGAATATTGACCGTGATCGGTCCTTCCTCCAGCTTGGGGTTTGCCAATGCCCTTCTCACTGTATCCCTAGCCTGTTCGATCGTCAAAAACGGCTTATCCTTACTACCGTCATTGGAATCGCTGCCGTTTGCCGCAACAAAAAACTCCCTTTGATCTATGACCGGTCCAACTACCTGTCCGCCCTTCACTCCTGTTAAAACAATGTCATCTAAGCAGAACGTTCCGGTAGTGTTTGCATCAAATTCAAAGGCAAAATTACCGGCATTGTTAGCAAGATAGTCGCAGGTTTCCTCACCTTTTTTGTTACCGTCTTTATCGTAAATTGCAAGTTTCAGTTTGGAATTGAGAAAATCAAACGTGAGCTTACATTGAAACCATTCGTCTGTACCTATGTCGGTCGAAATACTGTTGTATTTTACCTTTGATTCATTAAGCGAAAAATACCCCATTGACTGTGCCCATGTCCAAATTTTGATTCCGGCACCACCAGACAGTTCACCGAGCTTCATTTTCGTGTCCATTACCAGCATGTCATAATCCTTCGCATAATTTGCCAAGCCCTTGATCGCATAGTAAAAGATTTTGTTGCCTGTCTTGGTCTGACTGAGTTCCAGATATTTATTGGTGTCGTTACCGCGTATCATCGCGGTTGCCGCACCGGCAACAGAACCCAATCCAACGCTATCGGTATAGGCCGTATCGACTTGCGCCGATTCAAAATTTCTGGTATCCAATACCGTTTCTACCGGTCCCTCTGAACCGCTATCCGAAACAAAAGCCACCGCAATAGAAGTATCAGCACCGATCGTCACTTCAAAGGAATTGTCCGCACCCAAGGCGGGATTGCTCGCATTTCCGCCACTGGTTACGGTTACCTTATCTACCTTATAGCCTTCATCGGGTGTGACGACATAGGTATACTTTCCATATGCAAGGGTTTCGCTTGCACCGACCGCCGTACCGTTCTTGAGTAACTTGCCGCCCGTACCGACCGAATAGGTCACGTTGGCCTCTTTGGAAGGCTCCGTTTCAAGCTCAACCAAGGTAGCTGTATTGTTCCCGCCAAGACCTGCCACGCTATCAACGTCCCCATACGCGGTATATGCTCCGGCGGGCTTATCCCTGTACTCCCTCTTTTCAATAAGCGTCTTTTGGTCTCCCGTTACGCTGTTAAGTTCAATATCCTTCACCAAAAGAGTCGCCGAGGTGTTCGCTCTGAGCGTAAAGCCCATGTTTCCGATCGAACCGCCGGCCCACACCGCACTTGCAACCACAGTGCCGGTTTCTGTGTTAACGATCGTTACCTTTGAGGAATAAGGAGATTTCATAGCCATTTCAAACGTCCAGGTATACCATTCCCCCAGCTTCATTCCGCCCAGCTCTGTACTAGCCGGTATGGAACTCCCTGTCGCGGCATCCGTCACGTCGGCTCCATTAACTACAAACTTCAGTCCGTCCGCCCCATCTGCTCTCAGGTATCCGTAATTAGCCCAATTTTTTTGCATTAATATGCCGTCCCCGGCCGATATGTCATCGACCCTGAGCTTTGCCTCAAGCGTAACGGCATCGTAGGTACTATCCTTGTATTGCCCCAGAACCTTTGTGATATAGTAGTCGATAGCAGGTGCAGATTGTCCTGTTTTCTTGAGTGTCAGATATTTTGCGCTTTCCTCGGTCGCTGACACCGCCAATCCCCATGCACTGACCAGAGACAGAACCATAGTAAATGCCAAAAATAGAGAAATAACTTTTCTTTTCATTTTACATCCTCCCCCTTCTCAAAATTCGCTTGATTTTTTGCCTACCCCATGGTATATTTAAATTATAAAATGATAAAAGCTAAAAAGATAGTCTTATATTAACTGGTTTTTATACAATATAAACATTGGAGAGAACAAATGAAAGAGGAATTAATCAAGAGTTTCATTCCCGGGGTACGTGTTTATATCTCTATCGGTAACAGTCAACGCACCTGGATTGGTTCCAATAAACACTTTCATAATGAGATCGAATTGGTAAAGGTTATGCAGGGAAAGATGAGATTTGATGTAAACGACACAGTCTTTACAGGGAAAACAGGCGATATTGTCTTTATCGGTCCCCGTACCCCACACGAGACCACCTCTGTCGAAGATGCTACTCAGATCCTTCTGGTGCAGCTAAACCCAAAGCAATCCTATGACAGCTATTTGTTTAAAATGATGCGTCAAAGTGAAAAGGAATATTACCTTTTTGATTCTGACAATCCGGTATACCGCGAACTGAACGGCATACTGGATAAGGTGTTGGAAGAGTACCGAACGCAGGACAAAGGATATGAATTGTATTTAAAATCATGGCTTTATGCATTGCTGGGATTTTTCAGCAGGAACCGGATTTTTTCTATTGATAACGACGAATTGGAGAATACCTTGATTCGGAAAATAAGTCCGGTTATAGAATATGTAGAAAACAATTATAGCACTGTC
>CABSMD010000156.1 GCA_902478725.1 uncultured Clostridia bacterium | reverse complement strand
ATATGGCCCGCATTCAACAGCCGAATCATGTTCTGCAAAAACCGTATCTCATAACGGAGCGATACCGCCTTAAGCAGTTTTTTCGTCTCACCGTTTACAAATTTTTTCAACCGGATATATTCATTGAACAGCTGGTCGTATAGATGGCGCTCCAGCTCCCCACGGTGGATATTGCTTTCCTGTATGCCAGTCAACGCCGAGGCATACGAAGTCTGAAATTTTAAGTAAGACGCGATTTCCCCCACCGAGCGTTTGTTGATCAGCTCTTCGTAATCTTTGGGAGTCAGGCGTTTGCCCATCATTGCCTTGATCTTAGCGTTTATTCCGCTGTACTGGTACATCCCTCTCAGCTCCCGATCACACGGTTGAAAATATCCTCTTCCCATTTTTGACCGTTTTGTGCATGGATATCCCGCATTTTCTGTATATTCTGCTCGATCTCCCCTTGAATCGCTTTCATTTTATCGGCCGCTTCCTGCTCGTCAAAACGCCGCAGCTTTTCAATCCTTAAATCCGCCCGTTCCATCGTGTTTTTCTCCAGCTGCTCCAGTTCCTCCGAGAGGATTTGTGCAAAATTCTCCTGTTGTGATTTTGCTTCCCCCACGATCTGCTGTGCCCTGTTTTCGATCTCTAATATCCTTTTGATCGTATCATCCACAAAAATCCCCTCCTAATTTTTCAGGCTTTGCAGTGGGGCGGGAATCCTGCCGCCGCGCCTGATAAATGCATCGCTGGCATACTTATGCACCGGCATAATGGGTGCGGAACCCAGCAAACCGCCAAAGGATACCATCTCCCCCACATTCTTGCCGCAAACCGGGATAATACGCACAGCGGTCGTCTTGGTATTGACCATGCCGATTGCCGCCTCGTCCGCTATAATCGCAGAAATGGTGGAAGCAGGGGTGTCTCCCGGTACGGCGATCATATCCAGGCCGACGGAGCAGACACAGGTCATTGCCTCCAGTTTGTCAATGGTCAGGGTGCCAGTTTTGGCCGCGTGGATCATACCCGCGTCCTCGCTGACAGGAATAAACGCGCCGCTTAATCCCCCAACATAGGACGAGGCCATCACGCCGCCCTTCTTCACCGCATCGTTTAAGAGAGCCAGCGCCGCGGTTGTCCCGTGCGTACCGCAGCATTCCAGCCCCATCTCTTCCAGTATATAAGCCACGCTGTCGCCCACCTCCGGCGTGGGGGCAAGAGACAGGTCAACGATGCCGAACGGCACATCCAGCCGCCGGGACGCCTCCTGTGCGACCAGCTGTCCCATACGTGTAATTTTAAAAGCGGTCTTTTTGATCGTTTCGGCAACCGTCCCGAAATCGGCGCCCTTTACCTTTTCCAACGCGCACTTGACAACGCCGGGGCCGCTGACACCGACATTGATCACGCAGTCCGGTTCCCCGATTCCGTGAAACGCGCCGGCCATAAAGGGATTGTCCTCCGGCACGTTGGCAAACACCACCAGCTTGGCACAGCCCAGGCTGTCGCTATCCTTGCTTCGTTCAGCCGTCTGTTTGATAATATGCCCCATTTGGGCCACCGCATCCATATTGATACCGGCCTTTGTGGTAGCTACATTTACCGATGCACAGACGTGTTCGGTTTCGGTCAGGGCATAGGGAATCGCCTCAATCAACCTGCGGTCGCCGGGCGTGTAGCCCTTGTGTACCAAAGCGGAAAAACCGCCGATAAAGTTGACGCCAGTTTCCCGCGCCGCTTTCTCCAGCGTTTGGGCAAACAGAATCTCTTCCCCACAGCTTTCCGCAATCAGGCTGACGGGCGTTACCGAAATCCGCTTATTGATGATCGGAATCCCATATTCTTTCTGAATCGCCTCGCCAGTTGCTACCAGGTGCTTGGCGCGGGTAGTGATTTTATCATATATCTTTTGACAGGACACCTTCGCGTTGCCGTCACAACAATCGCGCAGGGAAATTCCCATTGTAATCGTCCGAATATCAAGATGCTCCTCCTGAATCATCTTGATTGTTTCCATGATCTCAAACGTGTTTAACATGCCGCCCCCCTATATTCTGTGCATGGAGTGAAAGATATCCTCATGCTGGATTCGGATAGAAACGCCCAAAGCTTTGCCACAGGCATCCAACTGCTCGGACAATGTGCCGAACTCCATGGAGGAGTTTGAGATATCCACCAGCATAATCATGGTAAACATGTCCTGCATAATGGTCTGTGAAATATCCAGGATATTGACCGAGGATTCCGACAGGATTGCAGATACCTTTGCAATGATACCAATTTTATCGTGCCCAATTACCGTTATAACAGCTCTCATCCGTTATCAGCTCCGTTTTAAGATTTTCTTTGTTTGGCCGCTTCGAGCATAAGCACCGCCGCCGCGACAGACGCGTTTAATGAGTGAATCCTCCCCTGCATGGGGATGGATACCAAAAAATCACACTTTTCCTTTACCAGGCGTGACATTCCACGACCCTCGCTGCCGACCACCAAGGCCAGCGGGCCTTTAAAATCCGCCTCGTAGTAAAGCTGGTCCGCCTCCATATCCGAGCCGGCCACCCATATTCCCTTTTCTTTTAGTTCGTCGATCGTGCGTGCAAGGTTCAATACACGGGCTACCGGGGTATACTCGACCGCGCCGGCGGACGCCTTGGCTACCGTCCCACTCAAGCCTACCGAGCGATGTTTCGGGATGATAACACCATGAATTCCGGCCGCGTTCGCGGTACGGATCATGGAACCCAGGTTATGCGGATCGGTAATCTCGTCCGCGATCAACAGAAACGGCGACTCGCCCGCCTCCTGCGCCAGTCTTAAAATGTCGTCAACCTCATGGTATTCATGTACTGCCGTGTAAGCGATCACGCCCTGGTGAACGCCGGTTTGCGACAGTTTGTCCAGCTTTTGTTTAGCAACCTCGGAAACCACGATTCTGTTTGCCTGCGCCGCCGCGCGGATTTTTACGATCGAACCCTCGTTGATGTCCTTTTGTATAAAAATTTTGTCTATGCTCCGCCCGGAACGGATCGCCTCCATCACAGGATTGCGTCCCTCTATGCGGTCATAGGAGACTGTATTATCTTGTTCCATTGTACATTCCTTTCCCCTACAATTTACTTTCTGCACTAACTACATATCTTATGCCTTTTTACAGGCTTTGTCAATCCTATATTCTCAAAAAAAAGCGCTGCCATTTAAATAATGGCAGAGTTTTCCCTGCATTCTTCCTGATTCCTTCATAACACGCTCGATTTCGTCCTTGAGCTTCCACCAGCTCATCCCCCAATTACAAAATAGCGCATCCCCCTCCGGTGCGCGGGCCAACAAGCGTTGTACCGCAATCTCCGGCGACAAATATTCCAAAAACAGGATGGCGCGCTCGATGTATTCTTCCGGTGAAACCAACTGGAATTCGTGGTTTTGGTACATTCTGCCCATCTCGGAATCCTTTAAGATGTAAAGCGAATGCAGTTTTACCGTATCCACATGGAGCGCGGACAGAACCTTTGCCGTTTCGATTGCGTCCGTATCATCGTCCCACGGGAGATTCAAAATCACATGTGCTCCCATTTCAAAACCCGCCTTTTGAATCCGGATGACGGTATCTATAAACTCGGCCAGGGTATGCCCGCGGTTTATTTTTTTGAGGGTGTGATAATTAACGGTTTGCAAGCCAAGCTCGATTGCAATATCGATGGTATGCCGTTGCGAAAACTGCTGTAGCATGGAAAGGCAGGACTCGCTCACACAATCCGGACGGGTGGACAGGGCGATCTGGACAATGCCGTCGGTCACCGCCTGCTCCAAATATTCTTCCAATTCGGCTACGGGAAGGTAAGTGTTGGTATAATTTTGAAAATAAGCGATGTATTTCTTTGCGCCGTAGGCAGGACCAATGCGCCGCATGTTGTTTGCAAGCTGTTCTTTGATATCCATGCTGGCGGGATACATCTCGAATCCTGTCCCTATGTCCCCACAAAAGATGCAGCCTCTATCCGAAAGCGTCCCATCCCGGTTGGGGCAGGTGCACGGCAGGCTAAGCGGCAGCTTATAGACCTTTTCCCTATATTTCTTTTTTAAAAAATCGGAATACCGATAATAAATCATTTTTCATTCCCCCCTTTTCATTCTTTTTGTTTTGTGCTATAATATCTCACATCTACCTGAGGAGGTTTCCTATGTCCAGCTATATGAGAATGAAATTTGATCCGTTTGAAATCAAAATTTTGATATTATATATCCTGCGCCAGGCCGACAGACCGCTTACTGCGATTAACATAACTGACATTGTCCTGTCCGACTCACTACTTGCATTTTTCGAGACGCATATGTATATCACCGAACTGATCCATGATAACCAGATTGTTAAAAATGATGATGATACATTTGCTTTGACAGACGACGGGCGCGAGGCGGTTGCTTTTTTCCAAAACCGCATTCCTTACAGCATCCGGGAACGGATTGCCGGAAAAATGAAGGATTTGAAAAAAAACGACGAAATGGACTCTCTGGTATGGGCCGACTATACGCCGGTCAATGAGCAGGAATACACCGTCCATTTCCGCCTTTGCGAATCTCCGGAGCACGTTTCGCTGGAGCTTTCTTTCAACGTTTCCGGCAAAGAACTTGCCAAAGACCTCTGCAAGCGTTGGCGCGAGGATTATGCAGAGCTTTACGCAAGCATTGTCGGATTGTTTGACTAATCCTTACGTCTGTCTGCAAAAAACTTCTGCATGATCCGGCGGCAGTCGGCTTCTAAAACGTTTGGATAGATATCAATCGATTTATACGCCTGCGTATCTAAAAAAAGATTCATACAACTGCCACACGCGCCGGTGTTTGGTTCAAACGCCCCAAAATACAGCCTTCTAAGCCTTGCATTTTGAATCGCGCCGGAACACATCGCACAGGGCTCAAGCGTTACATACAGGTCACAATCGTCCAACCGCCAGCGGTTCAGCTTTTGGCTGGCCTCCCGTATGGCCAATATCTCGGCATGGGCAGTGGCGTCTTTCTGTGTTTCGCAAAGATTATGGGATTTGGCGATGATCTCCCCATCCTTGACGATCAACGCCCCAACAGGCACCTCGCCCAATAGAAAGGCTTTTTCCGCTTCTTCCAAAGCCATCGCCATGAAGCGTTCGTTCATACGATACCTCCAAATAAAAATAACCGTAATCAATACGGTTATTTTTTTCTAATGCTATGATAATAAAAAAAGGGGTAATTGTCAATCCTTATTTGAGAATCTGGGCGGTCACGAAGCTTCCGTCAACGATTACCTGCAAAGTAACAGAGGTATCGGAAACATTTTTGAATTTCAGGTCATAGGCGCCATAAGATATGGCAGCGTCCCGTCCACGTTCCACGTAACCGACATCCTTGCCATGGTCATGGCGTTCGACAATCTGCATGCCGGCCTGGTCCGCCGCGTTGTAGAGGGTAGAACTGACCTGGCAGACACCGCCGCCTACGCCATCCTGCGTTTCCCCGTTTACAATAATTTTGGCTTCCTTATATCCATTTGCTGCGCTGGCCTCTCCCACGGTCGCATTAAAGGAGAACACTTCTCCCGGATCGACCACAAAACCACTGATACTCTGAGCTGCAAGCTTCATGTTGGCAAGACGGCCGTCATTTGCGTCTAATACCTTTGTCGTGTATTTTCCAATCACCTGCGGCTGAGGCGGCGCCGGAGGCTCTTCTGGCTCTTCCTCTGCCGGAGGTTCCTCAGGGGTTTCTTCTTCCTGCGGAGTTGATTCGGGTTCCTCACTAGGCTCCGGTGCTTCGGTTTGTTCAGGCGTAGGTGTCACCGTAGGGCTTGGTGAGGCGGACGGCTTTGGTTTATCCGTAGGATTTCCGCAGGAGCAAAGGAATGTAGTAAGTAGCAAACATAACAGTATTACAATCCGTTTCATCGGTTCATCATCTCCATTTCGATTCCTTATCATTGTTATTATTATATCAAAATACTTTTTCATACCTTGTAAATTATGTCTAAAAAAGATATTTTAAGCAACCCTGTCTTGTGGTATAATTAAGGATAATTTAAAAACGAAGGAGACTTGAAAATGTCTGAACAAATCAAGATGATTGCGCAGAGATTCAAGGCGCTGAGAGAAATCAGCGACTTTTCGATTGCGGAAATTTCGGATAAGCTGTCCATCGCCCCGGAATTGTATGCCCAGTACGAAAGCGGTAATGTAGAGATTCCAGTCAGCTTGCTGTATGAGATTGCAAATATTTATCACGTCGAGCTGGCGGAGATTTTGACAGGCGATTCTCCTAAGTTACACATTTATTCATTGGTAAG
>CABSMD010000155.1 GCA_902478725.1 uncultured Clostridia bacterium | reverse complement strand
TTGCCGATGTACAATTGAGAATTATGTTATGGTATAGGCAACTCACTTTTCAACAGGAAAGAAATGACCGGTTTTGAATTTTGATTCAGAGAAAAGGGAGTTGCCGATGTACAATTGAGGATTATGTTATGGTGTAGGCAACTCACTTTTCAACAGGAAAGATTCTACCGGTATAAAATATTTATTTCAAGGAAAGCGAAGTTGTTTTGTGCGCAATGAAAATTTATGTTCTAGTATTTGGGTTGTTAGAATTGGTTGATTCGGTAATGCTATAAATTGGGGGACTAACATTTGAAACGACATTCGATTGACTGGAAGGAACTGCTGGGGCTATTTGCGTTGCTTACGCTGGTTGCCGCGATTGTTTATATCATCGTCATCATGATTCTGGCTCCATCGGTACCGCCGGAGGGAGAACCGTATGCCCGCGTCAAGTCAGATTATGTGCTCATGCTGCTCCAGTGTGTGCTGGGCGTTTTCGCGTTGTTTTTGCCTAATATCCTAAAGCAGAAGCTGCGTTTGGAAATACCGTCTAATATGTTGATTCTTTATATCGTATTTCTGTACTGCGCCATCTATCTTGGAGAGGTACGCCGGTTTTATTACACGGTTCCCCATTGGGACACCATCCTGCACACCTTCAGCGGCGCAATGCTGGGCGCGTTGGGATTTTCGTTTGTCACATTTTTGAATGACACCGACCGTGTACCGTTAAATTTAAGCCCGTTGTTCGTGGTAGCGTTTGCGTTCAGTTTCGCGGTGACGCTTGGCGTCTTTTGGGAGATTTACGAATTCACGGCGGACGGTATCCTGGGCACCAATATGCAGAAATTTGCACTGGAAAGCGGCGAAAATCTGGTTGGCCGCACAGCTCTGATGGACACAATGAAGGATTTGATCGTTGACCTGCTTGGGGCGCTGGTCATGTCGGTCGTTGGATATATTTCCCTAAAACACAAGAAGGGATGGGTAGAAAAGCTGCTTGTCAAACGTTTGAAAGAATAATGGAGGTAATCCATGAAGCGATATTTATTTTTATTTTTGATATTTTCCGTCATGCTGCTGGCTCTGCCGGCATATTCATCCGAACCGGCGCTGACGAGGCAGGAACTTTGCCGCGTGATGATAGAACAACTGGAGCAGAGGGGCACAATCACCCGCTTTGGCATAACGGAACGCCCGTTTACCGATACGGCCGACCTGTATGTGCAGAATTCGTATGCGTTGGGCCTGGTGGCGGGAGATGGGCAGGGCTGCTTTCATCCGGACGATCTGATTACCAAGGAGCAGGCGGTTGTAATTATGAAAAGGCTGTTAGATTATGTGGTACCACGCCTGATATATGATACCGCCAAGATCGAACCGATCACTGATCGGGACAAGATGACCGGCTACGCTGTTGTTCCTGTTTCAATGATGACGTCGACGGGCGTGATTGAAGGCGGTGAGTTCCGGCCAGGTGATCCTGTATCCGAGGACTATATCCTGACCCTGATCGATCGGATTTATCAGGCGAAGAGCCTGCCGGTGTCCCGGCCGAACAGCATGAGCGAACGCAGGGTGCCGGTGCTGATGTATCATAAAATCGGTCCGGTAGAAAACGAGAATTCTCCATACGCCTATTTATCCGTCAAAACCGAGCAGTTTGAAGCGCAGATCAAGCACCTGTCAGAGCAGGGCTATACCTTCCTGTTCCCGGATGAAAGGCACTATGCCGACCAGTGTGCAAAGCCGGTTATCATAACAATCGATGATGGATATATGGATAATTACACCAATGCCTACCCCATTCTGAAAAAATACAATGCAAAAGCTACCATTTATATGATCGGTTCTTACGTATATAAGGAATCGTACCTGACAAAGAACCAGCTTAAGGAGATGGCAGCAAGCGGTTTGGTTAATATCGGCAGCCATACCATGTCGCATGGCGACCTGTCACAGATGAATGAGGAACAGCTCACCTATGAACTTAGAGACTCCCAAACGTGCCTGGAGGATATCGTCAATCAACCGGTTACAGACCTGTCTTATCCGTATGGCAAACTCACCGACGCGGTAATAAACAAGGCAAGGCAGTATTACTGGACAGCTGTCACCGTTAACCAGGGCAATAATACCTTCGACCCATTTACGGTACAACGGACTGTGATCTTCCGTAATATGGATATGAAAGGGTTTTGTGAAATGCTGGCCTGTTATCCGTAATACAAGCAATACAACCGGCAAATGATCCATTTGCCGGTTTTTTAAAACAGAAAGAAGGATGATAGGAAATGAAACAAGAACGATTGGTTTGGGTATTTTCGACCGTGACATTTCTGCTGTTTTTGGGGAATATCGTCTTTGGCGCGGTTTTATATGGAATCGAAACGTTGTTTACCCTGTTCTTTTTTGCGTTGGGATTTTTGATGCTGACGCTGGCATTTGGCTTGCCCTCCCTACTGGGCGACCGTGACGCATCTTTTGTTAAACAGACCCGTAGAGTCGCGGTCATTCTGACCCTTCCGGTAGCGGCTGTGATATCGCTGTTGTTTTTCTTCTTTTCCAATCAGGAAATGCTGTTTTTATCCTCAGCAGTGGTCGGCCTGCTCGGGGGCAGTGTATTTTTGTATTATCGGTCTTAAACGTACCGCTAAAAGCGTGGCTACGAGAATTTTCAGCGCATCCCCGGGCAGAAAGGGAAGGACACAGGCCGAGACGGCGCTAAGCAGGGTGCTTTTGGTCAGGAATAGGAACCAGATTGTCCCTAACAGATAACAGCCCAGCAACCCGGCGCACATGCACAGGGCACAGTATAAATGCTTTTGCAGAGGTTTTTGTGGTTGGTAGCGTTCCGTGAGAAATCCGGTCAGCCAGGCGCCGAGGATGTATCCTGCTATGTAACCGCCCGTTGGGCCGATCAGGATACCCGGCCCGCCGCGGAAGGCAGAGAATACCGGAAGTCCGGCCGTACCGAGCAAAACATACACGATTTGGCTAATCGCACCGCCTTTTGCACCCAGTAGGCTTCCTGCCAGTAGCACGGATAAGGTGGCAAGGTTGATTGGGATTGGATCAACAGGAATCGCAATCTGGGAAAGTACCGCCGTGAGGGCGGCAAACAGCGCACAGTAAATCATATTCTTTATTTTCAAAACTCTCACCTCGCAGATAGTATAACAAAATCGACCTACATTGTCAACTTTTAATTTTTATTAGTTTACAATATACCGAATGATTGCAATTTGAAATATTTTGTGATAAACTAAAAAAATTAAGGATAGTATGAGAAAGGGGGGCGGGGATGAAAAACAACATCTTGGTAAAAACCAATACACTAATCTGTCTGGTAATCGTTGTCGGCTTTTTGTTTACTGCTGTTTTAAGTTACCAGGCAAACTACAGCGCTTCTCTGAGTAATATCGAGCAGGTGTCTTCGCTTACCTCCGAGGGCATTTATTACCAGCTGATGTCCACTCTTACTAAGCCGGTCAACATATCACTGACTATGGCAAACGACAGTCTGCTCAAGGAGTACCTTACCGAAGAACAGAACCGTCTGGATGACGAAAAATATGTCGATACCATCCGCAGCTATCTGAGCGCGTATCAAAAAAAGTATGAGTATGACTCGGTCTTTCTGGTATCGGCCGCGACGAACCGGTACTATAATTTCAATGGTGTTGATCGGGTGCTGACGCAGGACAATGAAGAGAATGTCTGGTACTATACCTTTTTAAACGATACTGCGGATTATTCTATGAACGTGGATAACGATGAGGTCGAAAACGCCAACAATGATATTACGGTTTTTGTAAACTGTAAGATCAAAGATACGCACGGCGGCGTTATGGGCGTTGTCGGCGTAGGGCTGCGGATCAATACCCTGCAAAGCTTGCTGAGAAGCTATGAAGATGAATTTGGCGTGGACGCCTATCTCATTGATGCAGAGGGGAATATTGAAATATCAACAGAATATACCGGCTATCAAAAGGTCGGCCTGTTCACGCTGGATGGTTTAACGGAGATTGAAGACAGCGTACTTGGCTGGAAGGAATCGGAACGGGCACAGACGGTCTGGACAATGGACACCACAGGAAAAGCAAAAAAGGATTTTGTCGTATCACGCTACATACCTGAGCTAACCTGGCATTTGGTTATCGTGCGGGACACCGGTGCCTTGGTGGCCGAGCTGCAGGCGCGTTTATTTCAAACTATGGCTGTCATTGTTTTTATCATCCTGATCATCCTCTTGGTCATCACCCGCGTAATCAAGGGCTTTAACAAACAAATATTGAACCTGACGAATGAAAAACAGGAAACTTTCCGCAAGGCGACCGAACAACTCTATGATAACATATATGAGTTGAATATCACTCAAAACAGCGCCGCCGGGAAAAGCACCGAACGGTATTTTGAAAGCTTGGGTGTGCCGAAAAATACGCCGTTTGACCAAGCACTGCATGTGATTGCGCAAAAGCAAATTAAGGAAGAATTCCGTGCCGGTTATATTGCGACCTTTTCACCCGAAAACGTTATACGGGAATTTAAAAAGGGCAATACCCATCTGCGGTATGACTTTATGACCAGTCTCGACGGAGAGGATTATTTTTGGATGCGGATCGATGCGCATATCTACTACTGGCCGGATGACGAGTCGGTACATATGTTCGTCTACCGTAAGAATATCGATCCGGAGAAACGTCAGGAGATCCAGATGGCTTCACAGGTCGAACGGGATGATATGACCCAAACCTATCACAAAATGGCAACCCAACGGCATATTGAGCAGCTTTTATCGGATCATCCGGGAAAGCTATATGGATTTTTCATTTTTGATATCGATAATTTTAAACAGGTCAATGACAAATGCGGCCATGCGTTTGGTGATCTGGTCATAATCGAATTTGTTCGTACGATCAAACAGCATTTTCAAAAAGAGGACGTCATTGGCAGGATCGGCGGTGACGAGTTTGTTGTATTTATCCCGTTAACGGAGGAAGAACATGCAGAAGAAAAAGCGAAAGAGCTTTCCATGGCCCTGGATAAAACCTGCGCGTCAGAAGTCCAAAGCTGGCATATGTCCGCAAGCATCGGTGTGGCGGTTGCACCGAAGGATGGGATGGATTTTAACACCCTTTATAAAAAGGCGGATACTGCCCTCTATCAGGCCAAAGAACATGGAAAAAATGGGTATATCATTTATCGGGGTTAAAAAAGAGCCAGGGACAGTTGTTCCCGGCTCTTTTTCATACCGCATGATATGCTATTTAAAAATCCGCAGGCGTGAATTCCCATTTCCCTTGGATTGCAGATACTGTATCGCCTCGTAAAGCATCTGTGCCGCCTCGCCGCGGGAAATCTTCGCAAACGGGCGCATGGTGTTATCGTCGAAGCCCTTTAAGAGCCCGTAGCCCTTCATATCCTTGACCATCTGCTCCGCCCAGACAGGAATCTGGTCGGCATCGGCGAAATCGATCGGATCATTGTTGTGTGCGTCAAAGCCGATGACATTGTAGATCATCATAAACGCTTCCACACGGGTGAGCTCCGCGTACGGTTCCAAATACAGCTTGCCGTTTTCCAGATGCCCATTTACCAGGCCGGCTTTATACGCCGGCGTTATCGCACGGATAACCCATTCCGGAGCATCCTTAAGGTCCTCAAACGGGAGGGCCAGCCGTTCGATCTGTTCTTCTTCAAAGCCGAAAGCTGAGTTGGCCCATACCACAAATTGTGCCCGGTTCAAAATATAGTCCGGGTAGAAGTAGTGGTAATTACCAACCTTTTCGCCCTCCAGCTTGCCCATCTCGGTCAGAGCGTTAGCCGCCGGCTGCGCCCAATGATTCCACAGGTCGATATAGATGCCATTGACCGGCGGGCTCGGTTCGGTTTCAGGTTCTTTTACGGTTATGGTAGCAGTAGCTACATTGGAACTCACCGTCCCGTCGGTCAGCTGGAAGGTGAAGGAGTCGGTGCCGACATAGTCAGCGTTCGGCGTATAGGTGAAATCACCGGAATCGTTGTTCAGGATTTTAACCGTCCCGTTCTTGGCGCTGTCCACCGTGACAAACACCATCGACTCGCTGGGGGTATATCCCTCCGGAAAGGTTGCCGACAGCGTCCCGCTTAACTCGGCATTTTTCATTGTCGTCAGGTCCATATCGTTCACTGTCGGAACGTCGGTGGGAGACGGTGAAGTGCTCGGCGATTCACTGGGCGGTGCGGTTGGTGTTTCGGTCACATCGCTGCTTGGAGACGGTGACGGCGTCTCGGCAAAGGCGGTGAAGCTGCATAAAAAGACCAGAATCAACGCCATTGACAGAATTTTTTTCATTTCATTTACCTCCTTGTACATTTATTT
>CABSMD010000154.1 GCA_902478725.1 uncultured Clostridia bacterium | reverse complement strand
AAAGTATTTTTCCAAAGGCTTGTTGCGTATGTGTGCTTAAATGCTTTGACCTGGGGCTTGCTTATCGTGGAGATTCCCGTTCTTTCGGTTGTGCTTCCGTCATTCCTTATGATGATCGTCCGGGTGTTTCCAATCTATTTGCTCCTTAAACTGCTCATGGACAAAACGCCTATGGATGAATTGCTGTATTCTTTGGACGCAATACATATTCCTAAATCGTTGTCCATTCCCTTGATGGTGGTATATAGATATGTCCCTACGATATTGCAGGAATTTTGCTATGTGAATGAAAGCCTGAAAATGCGGGGGCTAAATCTATCTGTCAGGAATTTGAAGCACCTGATACCGACCATTGAAAATTACATGGTGCCATTGCTGTTCAGGAGTGAAAAACTTTCGGAAGAATTGTCCGCAGCCTCTTTGTGCAAGGGATTGAGCGTAGAGCGTAACCGTTCTTGCTGCACCGAAGTGAAATTAACTCTTGCTGATTTTCTCTATTTGTTAGGCATGGCAGTCGTGATCTGTGGCTTATTGTATCTTGATTTCTTGAATTTTTAGGAGGTGAATGTATGCAGAATGAAAAAGTAATATGCAACAAATTCTCTTTTGCCTATGATAGCAATACTTTCGGCATCCACGACATTGACCTGACAATTCAGGAGGGAGAATTTATTGTTCTCACAGGAAAAAGCGGCTGCGGAAAAACAACATTGACCCGTTGTATAAACGGATTGATACCTGACTTCTTTGAAGGAACAATCACAGGTTCTTGCCGGGTATGCGGCATGGATATATCGGAACATGAAACAGGGGACTATTCCTCTTATGTTGGTAGTGTGTTTCAAGACCCGCGTTCACAGTTTTTCACGCTCCATGTAAAAACAGAGATTCCTTTTCCGAGTGAAAATTTAGGAACCCCATCACCTGTCATTCAAGACCGTTTCCGAAATACCGTGAAGCAGCTTAATATATCCAATCTATTAAAGAAAAGCATATTCGAGTTATCCAGCGGCGAGAAACAAAAGGTTGCGATTGCGTCCATTTATACAGCGAATGTTCAGATATATGTCCTTGACGAGCCATCCGCTAATCTGGATTGGGAGGGAACTAAGCAGCTCAAAAAGCTGTTGGGGCAATTAAAGGAACAGGGCTGCACAATCATCATTTCAGAACACAAATTGTACTACTTAAAGGATTTGGCTGATCGTGTTGTGATTCTAAAGGACGGGCAGATCAACACGATTTTGTCAGGAAATGAGTTCAAAGCACAGTCCACGAATTGGTTTCATGACAATGGGCTGCGGCAAGTAAATCTAAAGGATATTGTTTGTAATCCCGCCTCTGTGAAAGCAGCTACCCGTGAGCAAGTTTCTGTCCGCGCTGAAAACCTATCTTTTGGGTATCAGTCAAAACAGCTTCTTTGGAAAGATGTTTCGTTTGAGTGCCAGAGTGGAGATATTGTTGGAATTGTTGGTAAAAATGGAACGGGAAAATCCTCTTTAATCCGCGTTCTCATGGGCTTGGAAAAGCCGAAAAGCGGAAAAATCAGTATCGCCGGTAAATATGCTTCTAAACAGCAGCGTCGCCACAAATCGTTTTATGTTATGCAGGATGTGGATTATCAGTTTTTTGCCGGAAGTGTCATTTCCGAAATGGTAACAGGTTTTGAGAAAACCCCCACCGCCTATGAACGGGCCAGAGAGATTTTAAGGAAGTTTTCTTTGGAGGGATACGAAAATGTCCACCCCTCGACCCTATCAGGGGGACAAAAGCAGAGGCTTTCTATCGCATTGTCCTGTATGAGTGATGCTCCTTTCCTTTACTTTGACGAACCCACAAGTGGACTGGATGCCGAAAACATGAAGCTGGTAAGTGAAACAATTACAGAACAGGCGGCTGCAGGTAAAATCGCATTTGTCATTACCCATGACTACGAATTTGCAGCATCCTTATTTACGTCGCTATTAGTAGTACAGGACGATCATTCCATAAAAAGAATATCTCCTGACGAATATAGATCAGAAACACTATCAAAAATCTTTGAATTGGAGGAATAACGTATGAGTTCAAAAACAAAAGGGAGTAAAAAACTTCGTGACCTGATTCGCGTGGGCGTTTTTAGCGCCTTATGGATTGCAGTGGGCTGGATTATCGGTTGTACGGTAGGCTTCTTCCCGCCTATCATGCTGGCCCTGCCTTGTATTCTCGCGATTTTCGGGGCGCTGATTCTTGTTGTCATGCTTTCTAAAATCACCATCCGGGGCGGAATTTTGATTTCTTCATTCCTGTTCGGTATTTGCCTGTTTTCTATGGCCCCCTACGGCCTTATGTTTATCTGCACTTTCGTTGGCGGCATTATCGGTGAGATTCTATATGATACTGTGGGTAAGAACAATCACGCCGGTAAAATCATTGGTGTGATCTGCCCCATGCTTGGCCTTGCGCTCGGTGAATACATACCGCTGTGCTATATGCAGGACGCTTTCAAGGCTTTTTATGCAGAACGGATTACCGGGAACATGGCAAATGCCAGCATGGAGCTGATTAACACGCCTATTGTAGTTGTCCTCACGATTGTTACGATCCTCTGCGCCATCTTAGGCTACCTGTGGGGCGAAAAGATAGCGGCAAAGAGGCTTGCAAAAGGAGGTTCCGACAATGGCAAAAGAAAATAAGAAAAAGAGTGGTATTCCCCGGCTGTTGGAGCTGGCGGGAGAAAAAAAGACTTTAATGGTGTGGGGGTGCATTCTCTCAACCGCAAATGTGTTCTTTCAGTTAGTCCCGTTCCTGGCCGTATATAACATTATGGTTGAATTGCTGAAAAACGCATCTGATCTCACAAATGCAGATACGGGATTTATGGTGTCATGGGCTGTAAAGGGCATTGTTGGCCTGCTGATCGGTTATGTATTTATGTATTTTGGCGGTATGTTAGGCCATACTGCTGCCTATCGCACGCTCTACGGTATTCGCGTCCGTTTGTCTGAACATATCAGCGAATTGCCTCTTGGGTGGTTTAATCGAAATGCAATCGGGAAAGTCAAGCAAATTGCGGAACAGGATGTAGAGCAGATTGAAAAATTTATTGCTCACCAATTCCCTGATATGGTGAATACCATTGCAATGCTAATCGTCATGGTAATTATCATGTTCCGGCTGAATGTGTGGCTGGCGCTTGCCTGCATCATTCCTATTATCGTAGGCTTTACAGCCCAATTCTCTATGATGTTCGGTTCCAAAGCCCAGGAGGGCTTAAAGGAATACTACGACGCGCTGGAAAATATCAGCACATCGTCCGTACAGTATGTACGTGGGATGCCCTCAATTAAAATTTTCGGGCAGACGGTTCATTCTTTCCGCAAATTCTACCAGGACATTATGAGCTATCGGGATTTCAGTACGAAATATGCGGACAATTACGAGCCGGTGTATTGTGTTTTCCGTGTGCTGGTGCTGTCTTTAGCGACCTTTATTCTGACAGCCGGTATCTTCTTCCTTTCGGGCGACCCGGAGAACGTGGCTTTTGCCGTGACTCTGCTGTTTTTCCTGATCTTTGCGCCAGGAATTGCTACCCCTGTTTTCAAATTTAACAGTTTGGGTTCCAGCATGAACAACATTACCGAGGGCGTAATTCGTATTGACGAGATTATGAGCGAAGTCCCGATTGCAGAGCCGAGCGCCCCTAAAAAACCGGATGGATATGCAATCTCATTCGATCATGTTTCTTTCTCTTATGGTGGAAAAGACAGTCCGCTTGTTCTGAAAGATGTTTCTTTTGAAGCCGGACAAGGCCAGATCACCGCTTTAGTCGGGCCGTCCGGTTCGGGAAAATCTACGATTGCACAGCTTATTCCCCGCTTTTGGGATGTTCCACAAGGAAAAATCCTGATCGGCGGTGTTGACATCCGGGATATAAAAACCGAGGACTTAATGAATACGATGTCCTTTGTATTTCAGGATTCTTTTCTGTTCTCTGACACGCTTTATAATAACATTGCAGTAGGAAAACCCGGCGCGACAAAAGAAGAAGTGTATGCTGCTGCGAAAGCTGCCCAGTGCCATGAGTTCATCGAAAAACTACCGAAAGGCTATGACACGCTGATTGGTGAGGGCGGTGTTTATCTTTCAGGCGGCGAGGAACAGCGTGTAGCCGTTGCCAGGGCCATTTTGAAAAACGCCCCTATCCTGATTCTTGACGAGGCCACAGCATACGCTGACCCGGAGAATGAATATCAAATGCAGTTGGCATTACAAGAACTGATAAAGAATAAAACCGTTCTGATTATTGCACACCGGCTTATTACGATCAAAAACGCAAATAAGATCGAGGTTATCAACGGGGGAAAAATCGAAGCAGAGGGAACCCACGACGAGCTTTTGCAAAAGAGCAAGACCTATTCTGCTATGTGGGATGCCTATACGCTTTCCTCTGATTGGCAGATTTCAAAGAAAAAGGAGGTGGCGCAGGCATGAAAAAGACCAATGCCCTTTATTGTATAACCGCAGGAAACCCGAAAAAGCTGATAAAGCCTGTTGTCTGGACTGTCCTTGCTGATCTTGTCAACCTTTTCCCTTTTGGCTGTCTGACCTTAGTTGTAAGCAGCATTTATTTATACTTTGGTGGAACGAGTGACACGCTTAACACAAAACAGCTTTGGCTTGTCTGGGGTGGCATGGTTATCCTTGCAATCATTTTGTACCTGTTTGAACGGAAAGCGGTTCATGCCACTTATCACGATGGTTATGATGCCAGCGCAAAGGGCCGCGTCCAGCTTGCGGAACATATCAGAAAATTGCCGCTGGGCTTCCTTATGAGCAAAGACCCCGGCGAATTGGGCAACACAATGATGAATGATTTCGCACAAATCGAGGAAGCTGTTACCCATGTTCTGCCGCAGTTGATCGGAGGCTTTATTACCGCCGTTCTCGGATTTGTAGCGATGTCTTTTATTGACTGGCGGCTGTCCCTTGCCATGTTTGCAGGATTTCCGATTACTTTTTTAATTCTGCTTGGTGTGCAGGTGATTGATAAAATGCGCGGCGCGGCGCATACAAGAGCGAGAATTGAACAGGCAAACCGGCTGCAGGAATATCTGTCGGGAATGAAAGTGATTAAGGCTTATAATCTCAGGGGAACAAATTTCAAACGGCTGGAACGGGCGTTTTACACCTTTATGAAAGAGTGCATCAAGCTGGAATGTGTTTCCGGCCCGTTCTATTTGGTGGCTGTTTCTTTCCTACAATGCGGCTTGTCTTTGATAACAATGGTGGGCGTCTATTTGCTTATGGGCGGAACGCTGGATATTACCATCTTTGTTATGTTCCTTTTGGTTGGAACCCGTATTTTTGACCCGCTGGTTGGCGCAATTATTCAACTTCCTGTTTTTGTCTATCAGACAGCCGCCGGAAAACGGATTGTTGATCTGCTGGATGAACCTATCATGCAGGGAGATGGGGAAGCCCCCCAAAATCACGATATATCCTTTGAGAATGTGACCTTTGGCTATGGGAAAGATATGGTTTTGCATAATGTCAGCGCGTCTTTTCCATCCGGCACCATGACCGCCATAGTTGGCCCGTCTGGAAGTGGAAAAAGTACAATGCTGCGGCTGATTGCCAGATTCTATGACCCACAAAGCGGCGCTGTTCGTTTTGGCGGTATAGATGAAACAACCGTAGATCCGGAAAAACTGATGTCAAAAATTTCCGTTGTATTTCAGGATGTGTACCTGTTTCAAGATACGATTGGAAACAACATCCGCTATGGCCGGGAAAATGCCACGCAGGAAGAAATTGAAGCAGCCGCAAAACTGGCTCATTGTCACGACTTCATCATGGCTCTGCCGGATGGCTATGACACAATGGTTGGAGAAGGCGGCTCCACGTTGTCAGGTGGTGAGAAACAGCGAATTTCTATCGCCCGCGCAATTTTGAAAGACGCCCCTGTACTGCTGTTAGATGAAGCAACTTCCTCCCTTGATCCGGAAAATGAAGTGGAGGTTCAGCAAGCCATCGAAGAACTCGTGAAAGACCGTACTGTGGTAATGATTGCCCATAAATTGAAAACGATTGCCGGGGCCGATCAAATTATTGTATTGGATCAGGGCGAGGTAAAAGAAGTGGGTACACATAAAGAACTGATGGATAATCATGGTCTATACCGGCATTTGTGGGATATTCAGCAGACTACAGCCGGTTGGCAAATCAATTAGGGGAAATATTTATGAAACTTCATGCGTCCGGGGAGGACTATCTGGAAACCATCCTTGTTCTCCAAAAGAAACTCGGTATGGTACGCTCCGTAGATGTGGCCCGGCACATGGAGGTGTCAAAGCCCAGCGTGTGCCATGC
>CABSMD010000153.1 GCA_902478725.1 uncultured Clostridia bacterium | reverse complement strand
AAGAACGGTAGTCCTCGTTATTCTCCCGCAGGTCAACGGTGATGGTGTCCTCAATTTCAGCAAAAGATTCTTCCGAACGTCCGGCTAAATCAAAATATGAACTGCTTTCACTCATAAAATCACTTCCTTGCTTTTTTATCATACTATACCCAACAGGCGAAACAATATCAAAGGTACGAAACCAGTTGCTTCCCCATACACTGACCAAAAAGATGCCATTAGAGGGATAATATCGAGCAGGGATATACGAGAGCGGTTATTCTCGACCTGTCGAAATACTTTGACACGCTGAACCTGTTGAGGAAACAGGTTAAAGATGAAAGAGTGGTGCAGATGGTGAAGCGGTATCTGAAACGTGGCGTGATGGAAAACGGTGTTGTAACAGAGACGGAAGAAGGCTCCCCGCAGGGAGGAAATCTATCCCCACTGTTAGCAAACGTGTATCTGAATGAATTCGACTGGGAATTTCACAGGCGGGGTATGCCATGTATCCGTTATGCGGACGATATTGTACTGCTGGCGAAAAGTGAACGGGCAGCAGAGCGTCTGCTGGAATCCCGAAGTGCTATAATAAAGTTGTAACGAAAGTGGCTAATAAGATATACTAAAAACAATGAGAAAAGAGGTTCTTATCATGCCACAGAATTACACACCAGAGTTTAAAAAGAAGATAGTCCGTCTCCATAAGGAAGAAGGAAGCACCTACAAAAGTATCACAGCTGAATACGGCGTCTCAAAAGCCAGTATCTCCAAGTGGTGCAGCCAGTTACGAGAAGAATGCCAGACAAGCCCGGAAACAAAAGAAGAATACGATTATATGAAAGAAATGCTCAAGCTCCGCAAAGAGAAAGAAGAACTTCGCAAGGAGAATCTCTTCTTAAAAAAGCAGCGGCATTCTTTGCAAAAGAAATCGATTAGAGGCTTATCGGTTTGTTGAAAAATATCAGAAAGATTTTGGGCTGAACTGGCTGCTGCGTCGGTTGAAGATTTGCCCTAATGCTTACTATAACTACCGGAAGGCGGATTACTATACCCAAAAATCTAAGGTACAGGCGCAGATCCGAGAGATTTACCACGAGCATAATGGAGTGGACGGATACCGAAGCATGACCGTTTATCTGGCACGCAAAGGCTTCCATTACAGTCCAATAACCATTCATAAGTATATGAATAAAGAGATGGGGCTGTATGCGATTGTACGTCCTAAAAAGCCAGAATATATACACGGGAAGCCACACAAGGTATTTGAGAATAAGCTGGCTCAAAATTTCACTGCTGAGCGGGCAAATCAAAAATGGTGTACAGATTTCACCTACCTGTTCTTGAAAAATGGGGAGGTACGTTATAACTGCAGTATTCTTGATCTCTACGACCGCAGCATCATTGCGAGTATAACGGATCGCCATATCACATCAGAACTTGCCATCCGCACTTTGCAGAAGGCCTTGGATTCGCAGGCGATGCGAAAAGGAGAATTACTCCTTCATAGCGATCAGGGGGCACAGTATACATCGAAAGCATTCGTTGAGTATTGTGAATCCGTTCATGTAACACAAAGTATGAGTAAAGCAGGATGTCCGTATGACAACGCACCAATGGAACGGTATTTCAATACCTTGAAGAATGAATGCACAAATCTATATGAATTTCGTACGGAGGAGGAATTTGCATATATCACGTATAATCATGTGCGCCCTCATAGTTTCAATGGGTATCAAACACCATATCAAGCTCGAATTTCATAAATCGATTTCTTAGCCACAAGTGTTACAAAAACGCTTGACCACAACAAGGGAAAAAGGCGGGATATCTGACCTACTATGAAGAAATGGAAAACATGGAGCGAGGGTGCGGACCTTTTCCTGGACTGGTTATGCAATCATACCAAGGCACTGCCGATACTCCCAAGGACTCATATTTCCAAGTGATTTTTTAATCCGTTTTGTATTATACCTTGATATATCGTGTCGATCTCGACGCGCCGATACGTTTTATCATACCGCTTTTTACCATGGCGCCGAGGACGGATTCAACGGTAGTCGGGCTGACATCAGGATGAATCTTGCATATCTCCGCTTTGGAAAGCGGCGTCAAGCTGTTTAATATCGTTGCCTCCACACGTGCTTTCTTTGTGATCTTCTTTCCGTGAACAACGGCGAAACGCTTATCAAGTTCCTTGTAACACATATAAAGGGTGGACAAGAAATTTTCGATAAATGGAAAGTAGCTGTTTTCGTTTGCTTCCCAACCGATCGAGGATTGACGGAGCGCTTCATAATAATAGGCTTTGTAGTTACTGATCTGCTCTTCAAAGGACACATATTTTCCTGCGTCGAATCCGTTTTTATAAAGAAGCAGCAGAGAGAGCAGCCGTGACATTCTGCCGTTTCCGTCCCGAAACGGGTGTATGCAAAGGAAATCCAAAATCACGCAGGGAATCAGCAAAAGCTGGTTGATATTGGCGTCGCTGCGCGCTTCCATATATGCAAGCTCTAATTGTTCCATTGCCTTTGGCGTTTCCTCGGCCGGCGTAGGACGAAAACGAACCCGTCTGCTGCCGTCAGCGTCGATTTCCAAAATCACGTTGTCATCGGTTTTGTACCTGCCGCCGTATTCATATCCGGCAAAGGACATCAGCATTTCGTGCAAGCGTAAAATATCACGCTCTCTGAAATCAATATGCTCAAAGCCCAAATGTATTTCGTTTAAGGCGTCCCTGTACCCGGCGATTTCCGCCTCGTTATGATTTAACGGGGCGCTGTTTTGATTGACAATCGCAGCGATACGCTCATCGCTTGTCACAATTCCCTCAATCGCATTTGAGCTTTTGATAGACTGCACTTTTGCAACAGCCTCTAACTCCGTAAAGATTTTTGCATATTCCTCTTTGCGTACGCCTGCCATTGTTTTGAGAGCAGATATATTCGCCGTAAGATTAACGAGATTCGCAGGCAGCAAGCCATTGCTCAAAAAAGAATAATCAAATTTTCTCATATAGCGCCGTCCTTTCTGCATATAAAAATACCATATTATATGCAGAAGATCAAGTTGGAAATAAAGTTTACTGCATATAAAAAGTTGATTTATATGCAGATACGGAAAAAGCGGCACAGGAAAATCTCTTGCCGCCGATCACAATGCTCCAATTTTTTGAGGTAGGAAAAGCAATCGGCATAGCCTCGAAAATAGATTTGCTGCCGTTCCTTACTTTCAAGCCGGAATTGTAGTCTGAAATAGTTTGCCAAGACTTCGTGTTCTTCGGCTGATAGGGCGAGCTCGCCTGTACCCTCTATAACCTTTTGGATAAAAGGGCTCTTTGCTTATTGAAGTCTTGGCCAAAAACACCGAGGCTTTCGGAGGTTTTTACTTATAATCCGTAAAAACCTTTTGCGATAAAAGGACATTGTCTGTGCAAAAACGCTCCCGTTCTATTTTATCATTCGTCAACATTCGCAGCTTTGCTTTTCGGATAATAATTTCTTACGCTTTGCCCGTCTCACGCGATGAATATGCCTCTCAAAATCTCCGCATGAGATGAGCTCCGCCAATACGAACTGCTCGAAAGTCGGCACCGTACAGGAGTAAAATCCGAGTTTTTCCGAAAATTGTTTTATAAGGCGCTTTGGCAGGACCATATATCCCACGCGCAAAGACGGCGAGATCGTTTTTGAAAAGGTGTTCAGATAAATCACGTTGTCGGCTTCAGACAGTGAAAACAACGTTTCCTCCGGTTTGCTGGAAACCGAAAATTCAGATTCAAAGTCATCCTCGATGAGGAAGCGATCCGGCTGCTGTGCCCAGTGTATGTATTCATACTTTTTGGATGCCGATGCGGTGATTCCGGTGGGAAAGCTTCTGTACGGTGAAATATGCAAAACATTTGCTTTTGTTTTTGCAAGCGCTGCATTCTCTATTCCATCAGATCCAAGCGGAAGAAATTCATACGTCACGCCCTCCGCTTTGTACACTTGTTCGATTTTTTCATAGGAAGGGGATTCCAGCGCAAAAATTTTTTCCCGGCCTAAAACCCCGACAATCAGGCCGTACAAATATTCTGCGCCGGATCCGACGACGATCTGATTGAAGTCGACATAAATTCTGCGGTTGCGAGCGAGATATTGCCGGATTGCCTCGCGAAGCTCCGAACAGCCCGGATTTGGAGACTTGTCAAGAATCCTTATGCCGTAATCGTTCATAACGCGACGCATCGTCTTGGTCAGGACGGAAAAAGGAAATTCAAATAATGAATGATGCGCGCTGTGGGGACTATGGGGCGTTTGGTAAGAAACTGGTTTTTCAAGGGAAGAGGAAAACCCGTCCGACGGACGAAAAATAATAAAGAATCCGCTGCGCTGACGCGCTTCAACATACCCTTCCTCACAAAGCAATGCATACGCGTGTTCTATTGTGATCGTGCTGACCCCTGCTTCTGCGGCCATGATTCTCTTGGATGGGAGTTTGCTCCCAAAAGCATAGACTCCTTGGACAATGGCCTTTTTTATCTGATTGTACAGTTGGATATATGCGGGGATTTTTGATTTGCTTTCAATGATGCAGTTCATCTGGTTATATATAATACTCCTTTTTTGGATATTTTAATATGTTCAAAAGGATTGTACAATCCTTTTATTCACAAATCAAGGAGGAATCACTAAAATGGCAGAAAACAGATATGAATTAAATAAAAACCTGGCTCAGATGCTAAAGGGCGGCGTGATCATGGATGTAACCACCCCAGAGCAGGCGAGAATCGCAGAGTCAGCAGGCGCCTGCGCCGTTATGGCGCTTGAAAGAATCCCTGCCGACATTCGTGCGGCCGGCGGTGTTTCACGCATGAGCGATCCTAAAATGATCCGGGGAATTCAAGACGCGGTGTCGATCCCTGTTATGGCCAAATGCCGCATTGGCCATTTTGCGGAAGCACAGATTTTGCAGGCAATTGAGATTGACTATATCGATGAATCAGAGGTGCTCTCTCCGGCGGACGACAAATATCATATTGACAAAACAAAATTTGACGTACCGTTCGTCTGCGGTGCAAAGGATCTTGGCGAAGCGCTCCGCCGCATTAACGAGGGCGCCTCTATGATCCGGACGAAGGGCGAACCCGGTACGGGCGACATTGTACAGGCGGTAAGGCATATGAGGAGGATGCAGGCCGAAATCCGCCGCATCAGCGCAATGGCAGAAGATGAGCTGTTCGACATAGCCAAGCAGCTCCAGGTTCCTTACGATCTCGTACTGTATGTCCATGAACACAAAAAGCTTCCTGTGGTAAACTTCGCCGCAGGCGGCGTGGCGACGCCGGCAGACGCAGCGCTTATGATGCAGCTTGGCGCAGAAGGGGTATTTGTCGGCTCCGGCATTTTTAAGTCAGGCAATCCGGAAAAGAGGGCGGCCGCTATCGTGAAAGCGGTCACTAATTTTACAGATGCTAAAATGCTGGCGGAATTATCTGAAGATTTGGGTGAAGCGATGGTCGGCATAAATGAGCAGGAAATTGAGCTGTTGATGGCGGAAAGGGGAAAATAAACGATGCGGATCGCTGTGCTTGCACTGCAGGGAGCTTTTATAGAGCATGAGCAGATGCTGTCGCGGCTCGGAGTTCCTTCTGTTGAAATCCGTCAAAAAAAAGATCTGGAACAGTCCTTTGACGGGATGATTATTCCCGGCGGAGAAAGTACCGTGCAGGGAAAACTAATGCGGGAACTCGGGCTTTACGAACCGCTGAAAAATCGCATCACTGCAGGGCTTCCTGTGTTTGGCACCTGCGCCGGGCTATTATTGCTTGCAAAAAAAATACAAAATGATGCCCGGCTGCATTTTGCCACAATGGATATAACGGCAGTGCGAAACGCTTATGGGCGGCAGCTGGGCAGCTTTTACACAGAAGCGGATTTCGAAGGCATCGGCAAAATTCCCATGACATTTATCCGAGCGCCCTACATCCAGGAGGTGTTTGGCGATGCGCGGCCTCTGGCGGTCGTTCATGATCATATTGTTGCTGCGCGTCAGGGAGGCCAGCTTGTAACTGCGTTTCACCCGGAGCTCAGCAACGACTTATCTGTCCATCAGTTTTTTATTGATATGATTAAACAGAATTCTGAATTTTCCGCGGAGAAATGAAGCGCCGCCGCTTGGGCGCGCTGCTATCGCCCGATTCCGCTGCATACGGACAAAACGGAGCCTCAGGAGGCTCCGTTTTATTGTCTCCTAAACCAAAAAAACACTAGCAATACCAGTGGAAAAAATAAGCTTCAGCTACAAGCAAAACCTCCTATGATAAAATACAGTGGGTTTGTCAACCACAGCAAAAACATAGTCTGCCAGATTCTTGCGTTCACTGCTGATG
>CABSMD010000152.1 GCA_902478725.1 uncultured Clostridia bacterium | reverse complement strand
GCTTTTCGGGCCAAATCAATCAAATCTTTATCCGCCTGAAAATAAATCGTTTCCAGCCAAGGGTGGAATTCTGTCAAAATGTCGTCGGCAACATCCCAGTAAGCGGATTCGGTGGATATGACTGTATCAAACAGTTTTATTTTTTTATCCATACCCCCGGCTGTTCCGGCGTTGATAATGACATTACAGCCATAGGAATCAATTAAGATTTGGGTGGCAACGGCCGCGTTTGTTTTACACACGCCGCTGAACAACGTTACGATATCTAACCCTTCCATTTTACCAATGTAAAAGTCCAGCATGGCTTTTTTCGAAACAGAGCAATTCTCCATCATGGGGATGAATGGAGCAACCTCCTGGTCACCCGCACATATAATTCCTATTTTGTATTCCATATGCTATTCTACTTTCTATTCAAAAACAGTTTTTGTAAAATCCTCTGAGTACTTTCTGGTAAACAGGCTAACAAGCGGGGTCACGACAAACGACACCACCATGGCCCATACGCCAAAATCCTGTGACAAGGAGCTGGCCTGCGCAAAGCCCGCCGCGATCCCGGCCGGATTGGAAAGGGTGGTAAACAGCGTACAGCCCCCCACTACCAGAAGGCCGGACAGCATACCGCACCACGAACCGGCACGGGTGATCTTTTTGGAATACAACCCCCACACATACGGGCCGATAAAGCTTCCCGCGACCACACCCCAGGAAAAGGACATCAGCTGCATGATAAACGCGATCTTAAACGAAGCAAAGAGAAAGGACGCGGCGATGAACAAAAAGCAGAGTACACGCATAAAGATCAACTGCCTCTTCTTGTTTACGTCCTTTTTCAACGTTGGGAGCAAGTCGATCGCGATCGACGAGCTGGAGGTCAAAACGATCGATGACAGAGTCGACATCGACGCCGACAGCACTAAAAGTAAGATCACGCTCAACACGATGTTAGTAAATACGCCACCGGATAGGGCTTTATAAAGCATCTCCGGAATGACCGCGTCATAGTTTCCGCCCGGCAGCTGGTTATTGAGATACAGTCTGCCGAACATACCGACTATGTACGCGCTAGCTCCGATCAGCAGAGCAAAAATAGTCGATAATATGGTCGCGCGGCGGATGCTGGCATCGTCCTTCACCGCATAGTATTTATGGATCATCTGCGGCAGCCCCCACGTTCCGAAGCTGGTCAACAGGATGTTCATCAGCAAGAACCGCCACTGCGGTCCGCCAAAAAGATTGGTCAGGTCGGTATCCGCCAGCGGGGCGCTGATCTCGCGCAGCTGTGCCATACCGTTGGGAAACCCGCCGACTGCCGGGTTATTGACAATCACCACGACCATGACCACAACGCCGACCAGCATAATGATCCCCTGGATAAAGTCGGTCATAATAGTTGCCACATAGCCGCCAAGCACCAGATAAATCGCCGTTAGGACAGCGATGATGAACATGCAGTAAATTTCCGGCCCAACACCCGGAATCAATCCGTTCAGGAAGGGAAACATCTTACCGAACAGATAGCCCAGCCCTTTGTACACCGTCGCCGCATAAGGCACCAGGAAAATGAAGATAATAAGGGCGGAATACACCTTCATGTTGCCGCTTTGATACCGCGCGGCAAAAAATTCAGGCATCGTGGAGGAGTTAAGCTTATGTGTCATGTTCCGCGTCCGCTTTGCCAAAAGCAGCCATGCCAGCATACAGCCCAAAATCGCGTTTCCGATCCCGATCCAGATGCCGCCTAAGCCCACCTGCCATCCGGTCTTGCCGGCATAGCCTATAAAAATGACAGCTGAAAAATACGAGGTGGTGTAAGCGAACGCCGACATCCAAGCCCCAACATTTCTGCTGCCTAACAAAAAACCGTTCATCGTTTTGGTGTGCTTCACACTCCAGATCCCAATCCCCACCATTACAAGGAAAAAAATCCCGAGCGCAATCAAAGCAATCGTTTGCGTCATGCCCATCATTTCCTACCGTCCTTCCATTCTACAGTTTTTACAAATATTTTAATGCTACCATACTACCTTTTTATTATAATATAAACAGAGAAAAAAGAAAAGCCCCCCACTTAAAAATCTTTCACAATTTTTTTCAACAAATTACACGTATTATAGACATCATCACAGTCTATTCGCTGTGTAAAATAACCATGATACTCGACCGGAACCGCCAGATTGCCAGACAATACACCAAAATGCATGGTCTGCTTCGCCGGCACCTGTATCTCGCTTGAAGCATAGGGCTGTACCGCTTCGGAATGGGCCATCTCTGTCATCAAACGGTCGGCAACGTAGGACCCCTCCTTTAGCTTAACCACCGGACCGCCGCCCACCTTCACAGACGTGCTTTTTTCGCCCTGCTCCGCTACCACTGTGTCCAATATAACCGCATAATCAGGACGGATCCTGTCAAGGGCAACCAACATCCCTTTTTTTCCAAGCTGGTACATAGACGAAAAGACCAGGTACAGGTCACAGTCCGCCTCAACCTCCGCCAAGCCCATTACCGCCGCACAGACGGCGCTACGATCCAATGCTTTGCCAATGATACAACTGCCACGCTCAGAATACGGAACGTCTACCACGCCCACATCGCCAATTTTGGCAGATTCGCCAGTGGAAACCAGGTAAAGATCAGGTATTTTACCATCTTCCTTTAGAGGTTTGTCAGAACATACGTAGGCACTCGTCCCGTTCTCGAATGCGACCGTCCGGTTTATAAAATCCTCCGGTGTACACCTACCGACCGCACAAAACCGCACACGTCCAGTTTCCTCCACATGTGAGACGAACAGTCCCCGTTCGTCGGTATAGCAGGCAACGGCAAGTCTTCTCCCCCTCCCCGGTTTATGCACAATCAGGTTTTTGAGTGGGTCAACCGTACAATCTAAGTCCGAAAGAACTGTTTTGATATATTCTACAGCTTGCTCTTCGTTTCCGGACGGCGCAAACAATTTTGATAACTCTGTAATATACTCTTTCATCCGATTTCATCCTCCAAGTGATCAATCAAGATTTGGATCAGGGTGCAATATGTCTCAAAGTCCGCTTTGGATATGACCGAAGCGGGCGAATGGATGTAGCGGCATGGAAGTGAGAGCACAACCGTCCTGGTTCCACGCCCATATAACTGCAAGGCTCCCGCGTCGTTGCCGCCCGCGGTACTCCTCTTTACCTGCACCTTAAGTCCGTTCTGTTCAGCGAGGGAACAGAGCAACACCCGCAGCGCGTTGTCCGAATAGGACGCGCTGTCAAGAACACTGACAACGGGGCCATCTCCCAGTTTTGTCACCATTTCGTGCTCCGCCGCGCCGCTGGTATCCGAGCAGGTTGTCGTCTCCGCCACAACTGCGATATCCGGCCGGACGGTTTGCGCCACCACCTTTGCGCCGCGCAGACCAACCTCCTCCTGTACCAAAAAACAGACATATAAATCAAAGGGATACTGTTTATTTACTTGCAGCAATGAGATGAGGGCGGCACAGCCCGCACGGTCGTCGAGCGCCTTAGCCTTGACCAGTCCCTCGCCAAATTCGTAGTAGTTGCTGTCAAATGCGATCGAATCACCCGGTTGAACTGCCTCTCCAAGCGGCCATCCGGCGCCGATATCAATATACATCTCTTCCACTGGAACGGTTTTCTTGCGTTCCTCCGCCGTTGTCAGATGCACCGCTTTGATGCCGATGACGCCGGGAAGCTTATTCTCTCCAACTAAAACGCGTTTGCCGGGCAGGATTCTGGGATCGATCCCGCCAACCGTTTTGAATTTTAAATAACCGTCCTCCGTAATAGAGCTTACGATCAGGCCAACCTCATCCATATGGGCGCAGAGCATTACCCTACGTCCGATCTTTCCTTTTTTAAAAGCAATCAAATTGCCTAATACATCCTCCTTTATACTATCACAATAGGGCTCAACCGCTTTTTTGATGTATTCCCGCACCGAATCCTCATTACCGGATATGCCGCACAAACTGGTCAGTTCCTTCAGCATGGCAGATCACCTCCCAGCAATGACGCAATCAAGTGCGCCGTATCATCAATATCAGAAAGCCGCACCACCTCAGAAGGCGTGTGCATATAGCGAAGCGGTATTGACAAAAGCACGGTGGGAACCCCTTCACAGGACAGTTGGATCACACCGGCATTGGTACCCGTGTCCCCTCCTTCTACCTCTATGGTATAGGGAATACCGTCTTTTTTCGCAGATTCAAGTATCCGTTGGAAGGATCGTTTGTGTATGTTAGGGCCGGTGCAGACCGCCACACCGCTGCCAAGCAGGAAAGAGCGTTCCGGGCTGCCGTCCGGCGTCATGCCGTGCGTCACATCCACAACAACAGCAAGGTCGGGATTTTTTTCAACAGCTCCTGCTGCCGCACCGATACAGCCCAATTCCTCCTGTACGGAAAACAACGCTACCAATTCATGCTCATATGCGCAAAGGAGATCCAGTGTCCGCAAAAGTGCAGCCATCCCGCAGCGATTGTCTAACGCTTTGGCACTGATACAACCATTTTGCAGTTCAGAAAAGCCGGACAGGATAGATACCTTGTCCCCTACCCGTACCAGATCGGTCGGTTTGCTATAACCGATGTCTATGGTAAGGGCTTCGATCGGCAATGTCTTTTGATCCTCTCCCTGGGTTTGCAGATGAGGCGGTTTTGCGCCAATAACGCCAAATAGTTCCTGCCTGCCGTGCACCATCACCTCGCAACCGGGAAGAATGCGCGGGTCGATCCCACCGACCGGGATAAACTGCAGCGTACCATTTTGGGATACCTCTTTGACCATAAGGCCGACCTCGTCCATATGGGCATCCAGCAAAATCCGCTTGCCTGACCTTCCCTTTTTGATTCCGATCACATTGCCAAACGCATCTATCGTTACGGTATCGCATGTTTCTCGAAGCACTCCGGTCAGATAACCGGCCAAGCCGGATTCACTGCCCGAAATGGACGTATAATTCGCCATTTCACGCAGTATTTCTTTTGTGTCCATCCTATCACACCCTATTTTGCAAATAATTGATTGACATATTTTTTAAATATATTACCGCGTTCCTCGAAATTTTGGAACATATCAAAACTTGTGCTGGCCGGAGAAAGAACCACATTATCACCCGCCTGCGCTACATTGGCCGCTGTCTCAACCGCCTCCTGATAGGTATTGCAAAAGACATATGGAACATTCCCACCAGCAGACGTAACAGCTTCAAGGATTTTTGGTCCCGTTTTACCGATCAGGATTAGGTATTTGACCCTTTCGACGATCACCGGACCAATAGCATCATACGGGATTCCTTTATCCTTGCCGCCCGCAATCAGAATAACCTTTTTATCAAAAACACTCAAGGTCGCCTTTGTGCGGTTGGGGCTACTGTCAATGGAGCTATTGTAGTAGGATACCCCGTTGATCTTTCGTACAAATTCATTCCGGTGTTCTGCGCCGCGGAACGTACGCGCGACCTGCCGAACGCTTTCTGCATCAACCATGCCGGCCGTCGCCGCAATCGCCGCCATATAATTTTCGATATTATGATCCCCCGGAATGATGATATCATCCTTTTTCATAACCTCAGCTTCGCTGTCCCCCAGCGTTGAAACCAGCGAACCATCCGTGCAATAGACGCCGTGTCCCACCCGTTCCCTGCGGGAAAAAACGCACACCTCCCCTTTTGACTGGCCATCAAACGAGCGTGTCACCGTATTGTCCAAATTTAATACCAATCTGTCTTCTGGCTGCTGGTACAAAAAGATATGTTTTTTGGCATCAATATATTCCTCATAGGATTTATGCATATCCAAATGGTTGGGAGAAAGATTTGTCACCACAGCAATCTGTGGACTTTTTGTCATTGTATGGAGCTGAAAGCTGGATAATTCTAATACTACCTTATCCTCTGGTGTGATCTGTTCCATTTTACTCAATAACGGAGTTCCAATATTCCCACCCAGCCAGCAACGGTATCCCTGCTCCGATAGAATCTTGTAGATCAGAGTTGTTGTAGTTGTTTTTCCGTCGCTTCCGGTCACACCGATCACCTGTGCCTCACACAGATCCATAAACACCTCCATCTCAGAGGTTACAATACTGCCATTTTTGCGCGCATCGATAAGCTCCGGTAGGTCATACCGCATACCAGGCGATTTGAAAATGTAATCAAATCCCACCAACGACAGATACTCGTCTCCCAGACGGAACTGTATATCCCTTCCTTCAGACAATGTCTCACGATCAATTGACTCATTTTTATCACACACCGTGACCTTTGCACCCAGATCCGCAAAAAGCGGGATAAGTGGACGGTTACTGATCCCGGCACCTAATAATGCAACCGTTTTACCCGTGATCTTCTGTTTGAATGCTTCCCATTTTTGATTCAATGTGTAACCCACCTATTCCTCCCT
>CABSMD010000151.1 GCA_902478725.1 uncultured Clostridia bacterium | reverse complement strand
CGCGTAGAGACAGAGCCATTTGGCAATTCCACACGGTCTACCCGAAGGTTAATGATCTTTCCTTGATACACCCTCTCGCTGGAGAGAGTCTTTTCAAACAATTCCATTACTTCGCAACCTTTCTGAACGCCTCATAGGCAGCATCCCAATCCAGTTCGCCGTCTGCCCTGTAATGTGTAACATCAAAGGAATTGCGCACCAATGCGCGCGCCTCTGAAATATCCTTCAGTTCCCCAAGTGCCATAAGCTGCACAAGATTGTTGCCGATCGCAGTTGCCTCGACCGGGCCTGTAATCACGTCACGTTTGGTGGCGTTTGCAGTAAACTGGCAGATTAGCTTGTCTTTGATTCCGCCGCCGACCATATGGATGGTATTGAGCTTACGACCCAAAATATCCTCCAGGCACTCCACCGTCATCCGGTATTTGAGCGCGAGGCTCTGAGCAATGCAACGGATGAACTCGCCCTTTGTCTGCGGCACCGGCTGGTTGGTCTGTTGACAGAACTGTGCTATTTTAGATGGCATGTTGTTCGGCGCAACAAACAGCAGATCGTCCGGATCTACAAAAGAGACAAACGGCTTTGCCTCGCGCGCCGCCTGCTCCAGCTCGTCAAACGAGGTCTTTTGCCCATCATCGATCTCCCACTGGCGTTTGCATTCCTGGATCAGCCACAGGCCCATGATATTTTTCATCAGCAGAATCTTGCCCGCGCCGACCTCGTTGGTAAAGTTCAGTTCCATGGAACGCTGGTTGATGACCGGCTTATCGGTCTCTACCCCCATAATGGACCAGGTTCCGCAGCTGATGAAGGCATAATCCTCGCCGTCTGTGACCGGGACGCTAACGGCCGCCGAGCCGGTATCATGCGACGCGACCGCTACAACCGGGACCGAACCGACCCCCAATTCCTCGGATAATTCTTTTTTCACATTTCCGATCAGGGTACCGGGTTTTACGACGTTGGTAAAGATCGATGTTGGAATCCCAAATTTTCCCATAAGATCAGTAGCCCAAGCATCCTCCGCGACGTTATACATCTGGGTGGTGGAAGCGATGGTATATTCTGTGGATTTCACGCCGGTGAGGAAGTAGTTGAACAGGTCGGGCATCAGCAAAAGCGTCTCCGCTTTTTCCAGCGACGGCGCATGATTTTCTACCATGGAGAGCATCTGGTACAGGGTATTGAACCACACGATTTCAATTCCTGTTTTCCCGAAAATATAGTCCCGGCCCGCCATTTCAATCGCCTTGTCGATCATACCATTCGTTCTCTCATCCCGGTAATGATATGGGTTGGCAAGGAGATTCCCTTGACAGTCTAAAAGCCCGTAGTCAACACCCCAGGTATCGATTCCGATGGATGCGATATCCTTATGTCCCTTATGGGCGGTCTCCACAATCCCCCGCTTGATTTCATAAAACAGGCGAAGCACATCCCAATACAGAGATCCGTTGATACTGACGGGATCGTTTGAAAAACGATGTGTCTCTTCCAGGTTAAGCTTATTGCCATCATACAGCCCTAAAATCGCCCGGCCGCTGCTGGCCCCAAAATCAAATGCCAATGTCTTAATCATCTAACCCCCCCCGTTCCGCCGTTTACAGCAGATATTTTTTATAGTATCCCTATCATTTTTATCATTCATGCAAGCCACTCCACTCTTCCAGCTTTTCATCGAGCTCCGCTTGCTTTTGTGCCAATTGCTCACTCAGCTCCATGGTGCGCTGATAATCGGTAGCAACCTCCTGCAAGAGCTGTTCAAGATTCCCGATTTCTTCTTCCAGCTGCGCTATGACCTCCTCACAACGGCGAATCTTTCCCTGCAGGCGGTTTTGCGCAGAACGACGTTCCCTCTCCAATTTATAATCGTTGGGTTTTTCCTGCTTTCCCTCCGCCTGCGGCTTTTGTATGTCTTTCTTTTTCTGAATAAAATAGCTGTAGTCGCCCACATAGGCCTTCACGCCGCTTGACTCCAGATCGTAAATCTTGTCCGCCAGCTTATTGATAAAATAGCGGTCATGGGAAATGATAAACAGCGTCCCGTCGTACTCCCGCAACGCCTGCTCCAACGCCTCACGGGAGGCGATGTCAAGATGGTTGGTCGGCTCGTCCAGCAACAAAAAATTCGCGCCGGAAAGCATCAGCTTACAAAGCAACACCTTGGCCCGCTCGCCGCCGCTTAAATCCCCGACAAATTTTTCCACATCGTCACCACGAAACAAAAAAACAGCCAGTGCATTTCGCACCTCAGTGTGTGTCATCTTGGGATATTCGTCCCAAACCTCATCCAGCACCGTTTTATCATCGTTTAGGTTGGATTGCAGCTGGTCGTAATAGCCTACAGTAACCCGGGTTCCAAAACGGAACTCGCCGTCCGATGCCTGACACTGACCTGTCAGGATGCGAAACAATGTCGTCTTGCCGCAGCCGTTCGGCCCCAGCAAAAAGGCGCGTTCCTGCTTTTTGATATCCAACGATACCCGCTGGAACAATACCTTATCGTCAAACCGGATAGACAGACCTTCTGCCGCAAGAAAGTCCTGCGGTCCTGGCTGGCTGACCGTAAAACGAAACCGAATCTGTTTTTGCGCCGCTTCCGGCTCTATCAAGCCCGCACGAAGACGGTCAACCATCTTCTGCTTGCTTTCCGCCGTTTTATAATTACGCTCCTGGTTCCATCTTTTTTGCTGGGCAATGATCTCCTCAATCCGCCTGATTTCCCGCTGGGTGTTATCATACTGGCGTTTCACCGCCTGGTTGTGTTCCTCTTTTAGCTGCATGGCACGGGTATAGTTTCCGTCATAGACCGTAAGCTTATGATTTTCCAACGCAAATGTTTTTTGTGTAACCTCATCGAGAAAATAACGGTCATGCGAGATAACCACAAACGCAAAGGGATATTCCTTCAAATACCCCTCCAACCATTCGGTCGACTCGATATCCAGATGATTGGTTGGCTCGTCCAACAAAAGCAGATCTGCCCTCTCCAGCAGAATTCGGGCAAGCATGAGCCGGGTTTTTTGCCCGCCACTCAGCACACCGAACGGCAGCGAAAGCTCTTCGTCCTGAAATCCCAGCCCTAACAGCACGGCACGCGCGCGGCTTCGGTAGGTCAACCCATCCATCGCCAAAAAACGCTCCTGCAAATCATGCTGCCGCTTGATTAAGGACTCGGTCGGCTCGGCCTCCAGCCTTTTTGTTACCTCTGCAATTTCCTGCTCCAAGGCCATAACATCGGCAAAGGCGGCAAGAACCGTATCAAAAACCGGCAGCCCGGATGAAAAATCGGCATGCTGGCTCATATAGGAAACCTTATATTGACGGGAACAATTGACCGTCCCGTCGTCGTAGTCCCCATCACGCGCAAGGATGTTGAACAGGGTGGTTTTTCCACTGCCGTTAGCGCCGATTAACCCTATTTTATCGTGATTGTCGATTGAAAATGTTACTTTATCAAAGAGCACTTCTGCTCCGAATTGTTTCTTTAAGTCATTTGCAGTAAGTATCATGTCATATTTCACCGTGGATTTCAGAAGCCGGCTTTGATCAGGAGAACCTCCAGCTTAACCTCGGGCACAAGTACCTGGTAATCTTCTTCGGTAAGCGGTACGCGCTTGATAATATGATAACCCGGCACCGTTTCGACCACAGTGTAATCCCCGGTCTGCAAGGCAAAGGCATCGGTCTCAATATCCGGGCATTCGCCTGCTGTAAAGATGTAGCCTTCCGGCGCATCCAGCATCCCGGGATCCTCGCTATACTCATACATCAAGGCCTGAAAATCCGCGCCGCCCTCTAATTTTTTGACGACCTCATCCGCCTTTCGCTTACCCTCCTCGGTGAATCCTCCCTTTATAAAAATATCCTGAATTTTCACATAAGTCTTTTGCAGGTGCTCCCGGCATTCCTGATCACTGACCGTGATAACGCTGTCCGCATTGTATGTAATGGAAACGGTCTGTGTTTCACCGTTCCATTCCACACCAGCATCAAGCGCCTCTCCAATCGCGCGCAGGGGCACCATGATCCGGTCGTTGATGATCTGCGCCGGAACGTCTAAGATGACGCTGCGTTTGTCCTCCCGCAAGGTGTTTTCCTCATCATAGTAAAGATCCGCCAGCCGCATCGCCGAAGAACCGTTATAAAGCTGTATCATACGCATTTTTCCCTGGGTAGCACGTGCAGCGTAGGCCATGTCGTCCACCACCGACCAATGCACATAGCAGCCGAACTGTTCAAAGATATCGCGCAGTGGAACCAACGTGCGGTCATTTACTATGACCGGGCTTTGGTCGGTAAAGGTAACCGGATTGCCGTTTAACAAAACTGTTATGGTATCCCCCGCCCATGCAGTCAGGCTGCATGAGAAGAGCAACAAACAAATCATTATGAGTGCGATGGCACGTTTTTTCATATGCATCCTCCTTATTTTGCATCCTTTTCCTTGATCAGGCCCTGCCGGTAGGCTTTTAACAGCTTTTGCAGGTCATCGATCTGTTTTTGTATATTGGCACCGTTATCCGTGTCCGCCACGCTCTTGCGCCGCGCCACCTGCTCAAGTACAATCGTGCTCGAATGGATATCGGTCTCCTTTTCAATCGCCGCGTTGATCGACTCGAACGGCTCGTGCGAGGCAAGCAACAGCCCATAGGAATTGTAAATCAGAGTATATCCCGCAATCCCGGTCTGACTCTGGTAGGCTTTGGAAAGGCCGCCGTCGATGACGAGCAGTTTGCCCTCCGCCTTGATCGGGCTCTCACCCGCTTTGATTTTTACAGGCACATGTCCGTTGATAATATGCGACTCTTCTCCCTCAAGGCCAAATTCCTTTAAAATCCTCATGCAGGTTTCCTTCGAGTCGATATGGATATAATAGGGGTTTTTATGCTCCTTATGGGTCTCCTTATCGTCGAGAAGATAGCGTTCAAAGGTCGCCATCTTACTTTTGCCGAATAGAGGCGAATCCTTGCCACACCACAAATACCAGAGAAAATCGAGCCCATCCTCCCTTTCTTTGGAACCGGGCAAGCCAAAATACGCCTGCCTCACCACCTGCTCCGCCTTGTCGATATAGGCTCTGCCGCTTAACGGTTCGCCAAAGATGGAAACCGCGGTAAACGAGCCGTCCTCATTCATCGGAATACAGCCATGATACAACAGGTTGGCATTATAGCTTTTATACATGCTGCCCTTAGAATACAGAAAACGAATGTGCTGCTGGAGCTTCTCGCTATGAAGGAAGGACAGTTTGATTCCATCCATGACCTCCCGCTCCCCTTCGCTTAAAGCAAACGGATTGGCCGGGTCGATTGTTGGAAAACTCTTGTCCAGCAGCTCATATTCCCGCCCGTTTAAACACAAGACACCACGTTCAAAATCGATCTTGTCCAGCATCAGCCGAGACTCCATCCCATATTCGGGACGGCGCAGGATGATCTGCGATTCCAGCTTGAACTGGATCACCGCAATCGCCTTATGAATCCGCGCTATCAAATCAATGTCCTTCGGCCGGAAGGAGTTTTCCTCATAATTTTTAGGTTCAAACAGCTTGCAGGACCCAGCCGGATAAGTTTCCAAAGCGAATGTAGCAAGCGGACGGATGTTAATCCCGTACCCATCCTCCAGCGTATCCATATTATTGTATTTCACGCTGGTGTTTAAAGCAATGGCTATGCAAGCCTCACTGCCGGCCGCCGCCCCCATCCACAGGATATCATGGTTACCCCACTGGATATCGACAGAATGGTATGCCAACAGCGCATCTAAAATAATGTCCGCCCCCGGCCCACGATCGAAGATATCGCCTATGATATGCAGATGATCCACCGCCAGACGCTGAATCACCTTCGAAAGCGCGATGATAAACGCCTCAGCCCGTTCTGTTTCTATGATGCTTTTGATGATCTCCTCATAATAATACTCCTTGTTGACCACCTCATTATCGGTATGAAGCAGTTCGTCAATGATATACTCAAAATCCTTTGGCAATGCCTTTCTCACCTTGGACCGGGTATATTTGGAAGCGATCACCTTACAGATTTTCACCAGACGGTAAAGGGTGATTTTATACCAGTCGTTGATATCGTCCACACTCTTTCTGACGATCTCCAGCTTCTGCTCCGGATAGTAGATGATGGTCGCCAGGCTTTTGCGCTCGTTTTCCGATAGCGTACGTCCATATATATCGTTGAGCTTGCGCTTGATCACACCGGAGCCGTTTTTCAGGATATGCAGGAAGGACTCGTATTCCCCATGGATATCGCTCATAAATTGCTCGGTGCTTTTGGGCAGGTTCAATATCGCCTTTAGGTTTATGATCTCCGAAGACGCCGCGGCAATCGTCGGATATTTCGCAGACAAAAGGGTAAGGTACTTCAGTTCATACTGATCCATACTGCCCACCTCTTCCGTATATTAATTATTTTATCATGTGAGTGAACTTTTTCACAAATATATTTATTATAATAT
>CABSMD010000150.1 GCA_902478725.1 uncultured Clostridia bacterium | reverse complement strand
ATATATTTCTTCCGTACAATGCCATTGTTGCCCCGCGCAAGCTGGCCTTTTAACATTTCGGTATATTCTTCCCGTATGTCGTTAAATTCGTCGTCACGGGATTTAATGTCAATCGCCTTTTCATACTCTGAAATATCCATGGTCTGGTTCAGGAACGATAATTGCACCGAGATTGACGTATCAAAGTAGTTGAGGAAATCGCAGTAATTTTCAAAGATGATGTTTTTGTCCTCGTTGCGCGCCAACTGATAGTTAATATCCAAGAATTGTACGGTCTTTGTGTAAAAGCGGTCGGTTACCCGGCAGATACCGTCCGGCCGCATTTCCTTGTAGGGAATTGTGTCCTGCGCGCTCATGGCGATTTTGCCCTGCATTTTCGCTTTCTTAACCGCGTCGGCTATTTGCCGCCTTTGCCTTGCCGTCAGCGGTCTGTCTTTCGGCAGGGCGGTTTTCTTTTTTGTTTCCGGCAATTCTATCAACCTCCTGTTCCAATAAAATTTGCTTTCCGATTGCCGAATAGATGTTATTCGTCACATACGGCCGCACCTTTGGGCGGCGGTATTTTGTATCAATATAGTGCTTCAAAATTTTCTCAAGCGGCTGCCCGTTCTTCTCATAGAGGGCAAAGAGGAAAAAGGGCAGCGCGCATAAAAGCAGAACCAGAACGGCGCCCGTCGTCCCCAAAAGCCCTCTTGTCAGGAAGTACGCCGGGACGCCCACAGCCGCCGCGAGGGAAAAGCAGATAAGCTGCCGTTTTGTCAGGTTAAACGCAACCTTTGTCTTGACCGTGTTTAAGTCTTTCGGTACAGGTACATATGGCATAATTACCTTGCCCCCTTATCAATATTTTTTTGTTTTGGTTCCGGCTGTTTGGGAAGTTCGGCAAGCTGCTTTTTGACAGACGGCTTTTGTTCCGCCGGTTCAACGTGTTTCGCCCATTTCGGGGCGTCCCTGTCCGATAAATATTCTTCCAGCATATTCAAGCTGTTATATATGGCGATATAATTCGGATTGTTGGATATTTCCGTATATTCATAATTGGGTGAACCGTGATAGCTGGTATCTTTGGCGTGTATCAGCTTACCATTTTCAACATTCAAAAATTCGCCATATCCCATATTAAATCCAAGAGCAGACTTAATCTGTTTGATAGCGTCGCACATATCAATCTGTACTTTCTGCCGGAAAGTAGCGGTAATATCAATCATTTGTTACCTCGCCCCCTTATCTATATTTTTGGATTTCAATCGCTTTTGCACAAGCGATATTTTCTTTAAGTGATGTTCTATACTTATCCAATTCTGTAGTGCCTCCGTTCCTTGCTTCGGTAACAGTTTTACGATAAATGTCCGGATATTTTTTCATGATAAAATTCCTCCTTTACTCAATCCATACGTCATTTAACACCTCGTTGCCCCAAACGTCCCAGCCCGCCGCCTTTTGCCGTGCGAACATCTCAAGCCGGGGCAGGTCGCCCATTAACTCAACAATCCTGTCCCGGACAATATCAGGCTTTTTGCTATGCTGTTCAACAGGGGACACGACAAGCTCGCGCACACATGCGGAAACTCTTTTCGGTTTGCCTTTGGTCGCGAGCAAACAGATTTCCGCATTGTTCCGCGTCCACCAACCAAGCCCCATAAACCACTTTCCTGATTTCTTCGTCTGCTTTATCCAAGTAAAAGCAACCGTCCTGTATGTAAACCCCCAAGCCTTGATAACCTCAAAGCATTCTTCCAGCTTCGGGAACGTCACCCATAAAAACAGGGCGCAGTTTTCCGCCGTAAACTTTGATACGGGCAGGGCACAGATTTCATCAAGAGGCATGACCGGATAATGCTTTGACGGTGAACCTCTCAAATTTTGCCCGCCTTGATATTTCCAAGGCGGATCGGCGTAGATAATTTCATATTTTTTCACATCCGTAAAACTCCTTTCAGCCTTAATCATTGTCAATTATCAATCGTTTTTAGTGCGCGTTAAAGATAGATTTCGATATGCTGCTGGTCTTAAACAGGGTAAAGCACAGTACCACGGTATAGGCCGCAATAGAAAATATGGTCGCATGAATATCGGTGGTAACGGTAAAACCGTTTACCAGCGCCGCGTAAATGCCGACGCATACCATGATGAAAAATCCCTGAAAGCCCAAAGCCACAAGCCCTCTTAAATAGTTGTTTCCTATCTGTCCCCATTCGCGGTTTGTCATGGTCGCAAAGGGAATCGCTCCTACCGAGCTGTAAATATATATTTCAATCATCCTGCCGAAGATAACGACGGTAATGCACACCGACAGGATTTTCATACACAGGCTGACGAGCGCCGTTTCCAGCATTAAGAGGACAAGCTCGCCTGTCCCCATCGCCTCCAGCGTCGTCCGCATATCCGTTAATGCGGCGGATATATCTATACTGGTGTTCGCGCCAATTACCCCGGCGCTCTGCCGCACCACATACTGGCCCAAGTCAAACACAGCCATGATAATATCAAAGGTATGCGTTGCGATAAACACCGCAACGCACGCCTTAAAGATGTACTTGAAAAACATAAATGTATCTACGTCATGCAGGTTGTTTTTCTCGGTTATCATGGTGATAAGCTCATAGCACAATACAAATGTGATAATAAGCCCCGCAATGGGGAGCACCACGTTTTCCGAAAGCGTCTGAATGATAGAAAACACGCTGGCGTTCCATTGCTGCGGCGTTTTGCCTACTTCCGCTGCAATGGTTCCCACCTTTTCGTTGACGTCGTTAAACATGGTGCTGAGGCTTCCCTCGATAAGGGAAATTAAAAACTCGTTGATCGCCTGTGTGATTCTTTCAAATATACTTTCCATCAGTTAGAACAGCCCCGATAAAAGCGGGATAAGGGTAGTACCAATCACCACGACCCCGCCGCCGGCCATGAGTTGTTTCATTCGTCTATTGCGGTGGAATGTAAGAAATTTTAGGGAACAGACAATTTGAGATATTGTTAAAATGATAAGATATATATGTGGACATTTAGAGCAATTTAAACCGCATAAAATCAAGGGTTTCAGAGGTCAAAAGAGGCAAGGCGATATAATATCATTGCTTTGGTTAAGAATGAGTATTTTCATGCTCAACCAAAAATTTTTGAAAAGGTTTTAATTTGTATTGACAAAAACAAAGGAATTGGCTATAATAACATTAGCAACTGAATTATAGTTGCATAATTGAGGTGGATTATGGGTAAATTAGAAAAGATGATAGAACGTTTAAAATCAAATCCAAAAGATTTTACATTTGAGGAAATGCAAACACTTCTTTTGGCGCTTGGCTTTGAACTTTCAAACAAAGGAAAAACAAGCGGCTCAAGGGTAAAATTTTTCAAAGACGGTGTGTTTATTATTCTTCATAAACCACATCCGAGGAAAGAACTTTTAAGTTATCAAATTAAACAGATTATTGAAATTTTGTCGGAGGAGGGCTTGATATGAACAACATTTTGGAATACAGGGGATATAACGGAACGGTCGAATATTCAGCGGATGATAATATTTTGTTTGGAAAGGTCATCGGTATAAAAAGCCTTATTTCTTATGAAGGGCATAGTGTTGATGAATTAAAGGCTGATTTTGAAGGCGCTGTTGACGACTATCTCGCCGATTGTGCCGAAAACAACATCGAACCCGAAAAAACTTATAAAGGCTCGCTGAATGTACGTTTTTCACCCGAAACCCACAGAAAAGCTACGCTGATTGCATTTTCTGAGCATATCTCACTGAATCAGTTTATCGAAAATTCCGTGAATGAAAAAATCGCTTCCTATGAAATGAAATAATTTCGTTTAAACGGGCATTGTTTTTTGCAATGCCCGTTTTTATTGCAATATATGTGGACATTTAGAGCAGTTTACCCCCTTATTTTATACGGCTTTCAAGACTTGAAAACGACAAAGTAATATGTTGATATTCCTCCCCTCGAAATCCTCTTTTTCATTTTCCACTATCCACATATAGAAGTGAGCATATAGGTTTTTGCAACACCAGTAAAATCAAGGATTTCAGAAACCCAAAGTGAGGAAGTAATATAGAACCATTACCAATACTAAAAATGATGATCTATATGTCCATAAAGGAGCTGCCTTAATTGTGGCAGCCCCTTTATCTTGTCAGGCGTTATTTCGCTTGACATTTTTTACTGTTATTTTTTCAAATATAGTCTAAATTGGATTTATTTTAATTGTTCACTTTTAACTCAGATATACTAAAATCAACATCTGTTAAATAAGGTATACCATTTATTGTATCATTGTGATACACTCCTGATACATTTATGAGCACATCTGTAACTCCATATGAAGTAGTAGCATATTCTTTATAATTAGGACTATCTGAGTATTCCAGTCCTATTGCATAAGTAGAGTCGAAATCAGGATATGAATAAGTATCACTATACTTTTTTATGTATACGGGATATATTTCCATATATTTATTCTGTACGGAATGTACACCCACTCCAAATTTATCGGTGAGTTTTACTTTCTTTCCATCATACTTATCACCATCAACAATTAAATCTTTGACCGATAAAGTAACTGTAGAATTTAATTCAGATTGCATTTGAGCAGGAGCATCTTCTGTGCTTTCGCTCGCTTCCCCTGCATTCGGTTTTGCATCAACGCTTGTGGCGCTATCAGGTTGAGGTTGGCTGGTAACTGTAGGGATTTTCTTTGAAACTTCATCTGATTTCGTGCTTGGAGTATATTTAAGATCACTTGTTATCGCAGCTATAATTAACATAAAAATTATTGTAATAGATGCTACTATAATGATCTTTCCCGATTTATTCATCATCAACATTTCCTTTCTTTTTTGCACGTATTATAAACTTAGTAACATTAAAAAGCAGCGTCAATATCGCTGATATCACATTCTGACAACATACGTGCAAACGCATTGCCGTCAATTAAGCGAACCCCTTTTGTCTTGGCGTCTTGTACTGTTTTTTCATCAAAGTCAGCAGTTGTCACAACCCACGGGATATATGTATAATCGTCAGCTTCATCCTGCTTTTGGTTTGCATATTCATAAATCTGATGAACCGCCCAGTCAGAAGTTATTCCGTCATGTTTTTTTACCTGTATATAAAATATAACACCTAAATCATCAAACTCTGCAATAACGTCTGCATCGGCTCCATTATACTTTCCGGGTTCGTTCTTTGCGGGAATCCACACCCGGCTGGCTCCATTTTTCTGCATATACCAACGGACAATCCGTTCAAAGTGATCCGGCGTGATGTGGGTAAACATTTCTTTTATTGGAGCAGAAATTACTTCAACCAAAGCGTCATGTGTACTAATCGGTTTTTCTACCTTCAAAACAGTTTCAATGGCACTTTCCAAATCGGAAATATTTGCATTTGCTTGACGTAATTTCATTCTGGATACAAGCTGTGCGTCCGCAAAATTACGCGGAATATGCATTCTAATGGGTTCTATTTTTATAAGAAACCCAATATCGTAGTAAGCATCTGTTTGTTGGTTACATATTCCTGCATTGTTAATTTTGATTCGTTCCCCAGTCTGACTTAGAAACTCTTTACCGGCAAGAGAAGCGGCTAAAATTGCAGGCTCTTCAATTTTTACAATAGAAAATTCCTTATTAAACATCGGTACGACCACATAGTCACCCGGTGAAAAGCTGAAAAAATTCCAAAGGTTCCATCTGGAACGGCTATACTCATTGCAATCTTTCATCCAATTTAAGAATCCATGATATCCAGATTCGCAAATTGCCTGCAAAAGTTCTGGCTGTGCCATGCTTTTCCAACCAATGGAAAGGTAGCCTTCTTCCAATAAACTGTATGCGACAGTCCATTCATGCGAAATCCGATGCAGCCAATATTGCTTACTCATATTTTACCCTTTCCATTTCTGCAGTTCTTTACGCATTTCTTTGAAAAAATCATTCATTTTTTTCTGTTTCTGTTTGCTTCTTGGATTTGCCAACGCTTGTCCGAGCAGGATACCGCCCATCATAAATGTTCTGTCTATCAATTTTTTTCGTTGCTTTGCTATCTGTTTCTGACGGGCTATTTCTTCCTGCTGTTCTAAAAATCGAATTGCTTTACCTATTGTCATATCACGATAGACTCTGCTATACCCCATGCGGCTAAATAAATCCTTTTTACTATACAAATCATCGAGTTTTTCTCTGGTATAAATATTATTTTCAATCAATATTTTATCAATATCCTCATCTGTCAATCCGCGTTTTCTTGCTTCGTAATCATAACTTTTCGGTATATCATTCATAATAACACCCCCAATTCATATAAATTTATTGTGCTCCGGCAGCTCCGCCGACAAAATCTGAATAACAATACCTATCGACACGGTTAAAACTGCCATTTAATGTATTATTCGATAAATGAAAAACATAGGTATATGCACCATCTTCAACGTAATCTGTACTTCCAGCAAAATTATAATAACTGATATAGTCGGCCTCTAT
>CABSMD010000149.1 GCA_902478725.1 uncultured Clostridia bacterium | reverse complement strand
GTTTGATACGGAAGGATTTCCCTGTAAGATGGCGGGCGAGGTCAAGGATTTTGACGTGACTGACTATATTGATAAAAAAGAAGCACGGCGGATGGACCGCTTTACCCAGTTTGGAATCGCCGCCGCCAAGCAAGCCGTCGCGGATTCGGGCATCGATTTTGCTGCAGCAGATCTTGACCGCACCGGCGTAATCGTCGGCTGCGGCATCGGCGGGATGGAAACGCTTGAGGATCAGCACAGCGCCTTGATAAACAAGGGCAGCTCCCGTGTGAGCCCGTTTTTTATCCCGATGATGATCCCGAACATTCTGGCCGGACAGATCGCAATCCTGACCGGCGCGCGCGGCGTCAATTATGTGACGGTATCCGCCTGCGCGTCCGGCACCAACGCGGTCGGCGAGGCATTCCATGCCGTCCGGTCCGGTATTTTAGACATTGCGTTTACCGGCGGCGCGGAAGCGGTCGTAACCCCGCTTGCGTTCGCGGGCTTTTGCAGCATGAAGGCGATGTCCACCCAGACCGATCCGGAAACCGCCAGCCGTCCGTTTGACAAAAACCGCGACGGGTTTGTCATGGGCGAGGGTTCCGGCATCCTGATTTTAGAGGAGCTGGAGCACGCCAAGGCACGCGGGGCAAAAATCTATGCCGAGGTGGTCGGTTACGGCGCAAGCGATGACGCTTACCACATCACCGCGCCGGCGCCCGACGGCACCGGTGGCGCGCTCGCAATGCAAAATGCCATAAATGACGCGGGCATTGCGGCCGATGATGTGGATTACATCAACGCCCACGGCACCTCCACCGACTACAACGACAAGTTTGAAACCGCTGCGATTAAGTCGGTGTTCGGCACCCACGCTTATGAGCTAAAGGTCAGCTCCACCAAATCCATGACCGGGCACATGCTCGGCGCGGCGGGCGGCGTGGAGGCAATCGTCTGCGCCATGGCACTCAAGGACGCATTCGTACCCGCGACCATACACTATTGCGAAAAGGACGAGGAATGTGATCTGGATTATGTACCAAATGCCGGCTTAGAGAAGGAAATCCGCTACGCACTGTCGAATTCTTTTGGATTTGGCGGGCATAACGCGACGATCCTGTTAAAAAGATATGAATAATTGACAAAGGCCCGTATATCGGGCCGGAAAGGCTATGATGTCCAATGATCAGCATAGGCTACCAGTTTTCTGACAAAAACTTGCTGCAAACCGCCCTGACACACAGCTCTTATGTGAATGAACGCCGAAACTCCACCCGTTCCAACGAACGGCTGGAGTTTTTGGGCGATTCGGTGCTTAGCGTGATCGTCAGCGAGTATATCTATCACAAATTTCCGGAATACCCCGAGGGGAAGCTAACAAAAATCCGCGCCTCGGTTGTGTGCGAGCAGGAATTGGCCAAATGTGCCCGTAAAATCCATCTGGGAGATGCAATTTTGCTCGGCAAGGGAGAGGACGGCTCAGGCGGACGGGATCGTGCCTCCATCCTGTCGGACGCTTTTGAAGCGGTCATCGCCGCCATTTTTTTAGACGGCGGGATGGAAGCGGCCAGGGAGTGGGTCCTGCAACAGCTGGAGCCGGACATCTGGGAATCCACCCAGGCCAGCGCAAGTACCTTTAAGGATTACAAAACAGCTCTGCAGGAGCATTTTCAGCACGACGGGCAGCCTCCGGTGGAATACACGGTCAAGCATGTGACCGGCCCCGACCATGACAGGGTATTTGAGGTAGAGGCTAGCTGGAAGGGAAAACCAATGGCCTCCGCCAAGGGAAAAAACAAGAAGGAGGCGGAGCAGACAGCGGCTAAAATCATATTGGAACAGCGAGGGGTACGTGTTGAGTAAGCATGTGAATATCCCCATCTTTATCCCGCATCTGGGCTGCCCGCATCATTGCGTATTCTGTGACCAGAAAAAAATCACCGGGCAGCAGGGCGAAGTGACGCTTTTACAGGCGGAGGAAATCATTGAAAAACACCTCGCTACCATCCGCCTCCCGCGTGAGCAGATCGAGATCGCCTATTTTGGCGGCAGCTTTACCGCTATTCCTACCGACAAGCAGAAAGCTTATCTTGCGCTTGCCAATCGCTATTTAAACGACGGACGGGTTGGCGGTATCCGGATTTCAACAAGGCCGGACGCGATCGATCACGATATTTTGAAGCGTTTGAAGGATTACAATGTTAAAACGATCGAGCTGGGCGCGCAGTCTATGGACGATTCGGTGCTTGCCCTTAGTGGGCGGGGGCACACAGCCGAACAGACGAGGATAAGCAGCCGCCTGATCAAGGAATACGGCTTTGATCTGGGTATCCAGCTTATGACAGGATTGTGCGGGGATTCGCCAAAGCAGTCGCTCACCTCCGCACAGGAGATCGTCCCGCTGGAACCCGCCTGCGTCCGAATCTACCCCACGCTGGTAATCAAAGGAACGATTTTGGAAAAACTGTATCACGCCGGCTCCTACAGGCCGGATTCCCTGTCCACAACCATCCGCTTGGTCGGTGAAATGCTGCATATCTTTTATAAAGCAAATATTCCCGTTATCCGGATCGGACTGGCCTCCTCTGAAAGTATGACGGAGCAGGACGATATTATCGCCGGGCCAAATCACCCCGCCCTCCGTGAACTATGCGAAGGTACCGCATTTCTGCGGGTCATCAACCGACTGTTGGAGGACAAGCCTACCAAGGGAAAATATTTGATTATTCACGCGCCCGCAACCTACTTTTCCAGGCTATCAGGCCATAAAAAATGCAATTCCACTTACCTGTTGCAGAAATTCGGTCTAGTGAATATACTATTTCGTCCCTCGGATACCGTATCTTTTCATTTGGAGTGATGGAACCTATGCGACGGCTAGTGTTTTATCTAGAGAAAAAGGAATTGTTTGGAACAACTGGAGGTTTCGTATGATTTTACATACAGAAAGGCTGGATTTACGAAAACTGACGACGGACGACCGCGAGGACTTAAACGAAATCCTGCAGGATCAAGATGTAATGTATGCGTATGAGCACGCCTTTTCTGACGACGAGGTAACCGACTGGCTCAACCGCCAGCTTGGGAGGTATCAAACCGATGGCTTTGGGCTTTGGGCGGTTATCCTGCGGGATACCGGAGAGATGATTGGCCAGGCGGGTCTCACCATGCAGGACTGCGAGGGCGAGTCATGGTGCGAGGTCGGTTACCTGTTCAAAAAGAAGCATTGGCACCAGGGCTATGCCACCGAGGCCGCAATTGCATGTAAACAATATGCCTTCGACGTGCTGGGGTATCACAAGGTATGCTCCATCATACGCGACAACAACCTGCCTTCCCAAGCCGTTGCGCGGCGCAACGGGATGAAGCCTCTGAAAACCTTCGTCAAACACTATTATGACATGGATATGCCGCATATCCTGTTTTATACAGAACAGCCCGGGAGGTAACCTCTTGGGCTGTTGTGTTAAGGTTTATGTCCCGAATGCCATATTTACAATTTATTCAATGCATACATGCATCATTTGGTATCTATCCTGTTCTATTGTAATGCTGACAGCCCTTTCCTGATATTGAAACCGGATCTTGTCTGACTCCAAATCTCTGACAAACGTACCCGGACTTGCAAATTTATTATAAAAAGAAACAATATCTTCAAGCGTTGTTTTGGTTATGTAGGTCGCATCGGTATCGGATGATCTATATTTTTTGGTCGTCTTTGGCGGAAGCGGGAGAGTCCCTCCACGGATCGTATCGATCGTATAGGTATGGGCAGAAACCGTAGAAAAATGTATATTGATAAAATCTCTAAATGACACATCATATGAATAGTAGCAAAAAAGAAATATAGGAAGAACGATAAATAGCAACAGCAGAGTAAGAAAAAAAGCCTTCCTATAGGATGACAAGAAATGGATAATTATACATAACAATACGATAAAAACAATGATCAACGTTACAAATGCTAAGATATCCATGCTCAACTCCTTTTCCGTTCCTAATCAGGCTTAAGGCTTAGGAAGATACTTATATGCAGGGCCGTTTCAGGTCCCCTGCTCTTTGCAGCGAAACACAGCATTCTATATGATACGTCCTCGGAAAAAGATCAAAGGGATAGACCTCGCCAGGGACAAAGCCCAATTCCGACAAAAGCTTTAAATCACGCGCCAAGGTCGCGGGATTACAGGAAATATATACAACTTTTTCAGGAGCAATTTCTCCCAGCGCGGTAAGCACTGCTTCATCACAGCCTGTGCGCGGCGGATCGATCACAATGCAGTCTATGGGTTCACCCGTAAAGCGTTCAACTGCCATTTTTGCATCGCCTTCTATAAATTCTGCGTTAGCAATGCCGTTGATCTGCGCATTGTGCTTCGCATCCCGCACAGCCTCGGACACGATCTCCACACCATACACCCGCTTTGCGTGACGGGCCAAAAAGAGCGAAATCGTGCCGATGCCGCAATACAGATCGAGTACGGTTTCCCGTCCGCTTAAATCCGCCAACTCCAACGCCTTTTGGTATAGCTTTTGGGTCTGCGCCGGGTTGACCTGGTAAAAAGAACGGAGCGAGATGTCAAAATCCAATCCCCCAAGCTTGTCCCGAACCGTGTCCTTGCCGTAAAGTATGATGGTCTCTTGCCCCAAAATGACGTTTGTTCGGTCAGGATTCACATTTTGCTGAATGCTCACCACTTCGGGGCAGGCCGCGCGGACCGCCTCTACAAATTCCCCGCTTTGTGCAAAATCCTTGCCGGCGGTAACCAGGCAGACCATGACCTCTCCCGTCGCAAAACCGACGCGGACAAACAGATGACGCACAAAGCCGCCGCCTGTCTTTTCATTATACAATGAAATTTTATGCGTCTCCAAAAAGCCGCGAACGGCTTCCACCGCCCGGTTGATTGACGGATGCTGGATCAAACAGGTATCCGAATCGACAATCACATGGGACCGCTTGGCGTAAAAACCGATCCGTACGCCGCCATCCACCGCCGAACCAACCGGGAACTGCGCTTTATTGCGATAGGCCAAAGGATTCTCCATTCCCTCTGCCGGATGTACCGGCACGGACAGGCCGCCGATCCGCCGCATCGCCTGTGCCACCCGATCGGTTTTGAACCGCAGCTCCTCGGCATAGCTCATATGCTGCAGATGACAGCCGCCGCATTGGCGGTACACCGGACAGACCGGCTCAACCCGCGCGGGCGAGGGCTTTAAAATGCGCACGGCTTTTCCATAGGCATACGTCCTCTTGACCTTGACAATCCTGACCTCCGCTTCTTCCCCTATCAGCAGGCCGGGTACGAACACCGCCATACCATCCGCATGGCCGACCCCTTCCCCTTCGCTGCCCTGGCCGTCTATTGTCAATACAATATCATCATTTTTTACCATTTCATCACCAATTCATTGAAAATAACCCCGGAGAAGCAACATTCCTCCGGGGATGAATTCTGTATGTTTAAACCGTCCGGCTTCCCGGCTTGATGATCGGGAGGCCTTTTTTGCAAAGCGGACATTCCTCCGGTTCATAAGAGGTAATTTCAACCGCGATGACCGACTCATATTTACAGCCGAACGATATCTTTCCGCCCGTCCGGTCTACAATCGAGCCTACGCCCGCGACGATGCCGCCGCTTTGCCTGACAAGCTCGATGACCTCTTTGACCGACCCGCCGGTGGTCACGACGTCCTCCACCACCAGCACGCGCTGTCCCGGCTCCACCGCAAAGCCACGGCGCAGGGTCATTGCACCATTCTCGCGCTCGGCAAAGATGTTTTTCACCTTGAGCTGCCGCCCCATCTCGTAGGACATGATCACCGCACCGATCGCCGGACCGATCACCAGGTCGATCTTATCCTCTGCAAATTTCTCCGCCAGCGCCGCACAAAGCTCCTCGCTGTATGTATCATATTGAAAAATTTTTGCACACTGCATGTATTTGTCGCTGTGCCGTCCCGATGTCAGGCGAAAATGCCCTTCCTGCAACACGCCTGCTTCTTTTAAAACCTCGGTTACCCTTTCGTTCGTCAACAATGAAATCCCTCCCGTTTATTTTTTCCACCAGTCCTGCTTGGCCAATGTACTGTATTCACCCAAATGCCCCGCAAATCCTTCCAGCAGAACACGATCGTTTCCGTCCTCTTTTTCCACAACCGTGATCGAGGCGTTGTCCTGCCAGGGCTGGTCGCAGAACCTGTCCAGCCCGATCCCTTTGAAATGGCACAAAAGCACCTTGATCACCGTCCCGTGTGTGACAATACAGACCGACTTTCCTTCATTTTCATCCGCGATTTTCTCCACAGCCGTAACGACGCGCCGCCGAAATTCCTCAGCGCTCTCGCCGCCCGGCATTTGCAGCAAATCCATCCTATGCAGCCAATGCCCATAGGACTCCGGAAATTTCTCCGGCAGGTCGTCCCACGGTACGTCCTCCCACTCCCCGCCGTTGATCTCACGCAGCTCAGGATTGGTCGAAACCTCCAGATTCCGCCGGCGCGCAATGGCTCGCGCCGTCTC
>CABSMD010000148.1 GCA_902478725.1 uncultured Clostridia bacterium | reverse complement strand
GTCGCCGTCTCATGCACTACTATACCTATGGGGTTTAGTCTACTACCGCTTCGGTTATTTTGGATCAGCTTTACCTTGTACATTGCCTGCTCCTTTTTCCGCCTGCGTCCCAAAGTAGAACGCCACAATGGTTGTAAAGATCACGATGAATTGCTCCGCGTTGACCGTTCCACGCACCGCAAGCACACAAAATACAATTGTAATCAGCAGCGTCATAATGCTCTTGACGTTTACCAGTTTAACCAGTTTATCTTTCATAGTCCCCTCCTACAAATTTTGTACATACCATACGAAAAAGCCAAACAGCGTCGCCACAATCGACCCCGCTATCGCCCATAATGCTTTGGTCAGCGCGCCGATACTGCGTGTCACATGCGCGATTTCATTGCGTAACACGTTGATGTCGGTGACGTTCTCGTCCAGGATATGGCTCTTCTCGTTCAGCCGCTTTTCAATCGTCCCAAATTTCTCTTTGCAGACCGGCTGCATTTCCCCCTTTTCGCAATACAATTTCTTCCCACCTCCGCGTGGCGTTGCATATCCAATCAGATAAGGAGACACAGCGCCTGCCGCTTTATTTAAATTCCCTTCCTGCCACCCGCCGGCTATGATTTCGTCCGGCACAAATCAAAGCATTCCAATGCCAGATAAAGGGAAGCCTCAGTTTCTTGCCAAAAATCGGTCGTGAACCTTTCGAACCCCGTCCGGCGTGTTGTTTCCGCCTATTTTCATAGCAATGGAGACCCATGTCGGCGCCGTATCGCCCTCAAGATACCGCAGACGGAAAATCCGCCGTGTTTCGCTGTCTTCGATGCTGTCTATATACGCACTGATCAACTCATACTGCTGTCCGCATTTTTGAACCAGCTCCTCCAGTCGTGACAGTTCCCGCGCCGTCCATCGTCTGCCCGCCACCTTCATCGTATGATTCAGATAGGGAAAAAATGGGTCGGAACCGCGTACGGTGTCGCACTGCTCATATTGCCTTATTTTTTCCCGGAACTCTTCAATTTCCTGGCGCAAACTCCGGTATTGCTTCAATTCTTCTACTCCCATCTTATCCCGCCTCCCTTTCGGAACGCCGTCCTAATGCTATTTCGTATGCAATGGGGTTGTAGGCCCGCATGGTTTCAATGTACCTTCGGTACAGTCCGGTCCGCCTTAAATCCTCCAGCATACGCGGCAGGCAGAGCGGATTGACCCCATAGAGGCTGCACAGGCTTTTTGCCGGAATTCCTTCAAAGTCGCCGATACAAAGCTGCATGCAGGTCGTATCCGTTATGTCAGGACGGTACCGGGCTTTGCTGCTTTTTGTGCTGGGGCGTTTTGGATGAATGCTCTTTTTCTTTTGATAAATCCTTTCTACCACGTACCCGCTGTATCCCAGCTTCTCCCCGATTTTTTCCCATGTCAGGCCAAACCGGCGCAGACCCTTCACCATCTCATGTTTTCCCCGCAGACCCTGTTCGCTGTATATCCGCGCAAGCTCACTGTATACCCTCTTCTTGCTGAGGCGCAGCTCCTCGGCAAGCTCCAACAAGTTTGAGCCGTTGTAATATTGAAGCAGGCGGCTTTCCTCTGATTTGGTAATAGGACGTGTTGCGTTTGTATGTTTCATTCCCATCCGCCCTAATTTGCAGCGAATGGAATATACCGACCTTCCGAGCGCCGCCGCCAACTCCCTTTCGAGCATGGCCGGATAGTGTTTTTGCAAAAACACAATTTCCTCCGGCCGCCATCTTTTTCTGTCTGTATTGGTTCCTCCACAGCTTTTGTATGCCATCCTTCCCACCTCCGTTTGTATGTTGCCATGCTTTTTTCGCTCCGCCGGGCTTGTCCGTTTATCTGGCAGGGGCAATCATGCCCCTGCCAGCAGGCTCCAAAACCTTTTGCAGTCGTTGCTTCCGTCAAACTCCTGCGCGTCTGCGCGGCAATAGGAAGCCAAGCTTGCTTTTCCGCATTTCATTGTTCCTAAAAACAAATACGCAATGCCGTTGACCATAAAGCATTCTTTTTCTTTTAGTGACTTCCAGTCAACCTCGCTCATTTTCTGATATGTCACATCAACACCCCCTGTAGGAATATATGCGGGTATTCCTTGTCCCCTTTCTTGTTCTGCGTCATTCTGTTTCCTTATAAGATACAAAATGGATAAAAAAATTACAAACTTATCAATTATCTCCAAATGTTTCCTTTGAGGATACAATAATACCACCCCTTTTGTATCCTGTCAAGATATTTTTTAAAAAATATTTTATTTTTTGTTGCATTTCAAGAAATCTATGTTATAATAGAGGCCAATGATACGTTTGGTTTGAGGAAACAGGATTGGAGTGGAAGGGATGGACCGGTCAAAATTGAAAAACAGGCGTCTGGAACTTGGATATACCCTGCAGGAAGTGGCGGATAAAATGGGGTTGACACGTTCCACCATACAAAAATATGAAAGCGGCTTGATCAAAGGGGTGGATACCAAAACCCTTGAGATGCTCGCCGGCGTTTTGGAGACGACGCCCGCCTATTTAATGGGCTGGGCAAGCGGTGAGGGGGACGATATCTATCAGTACGATAATGTCTTTCCCTATGAGCCGCGCAAAATTCCGATGCTGGGGGAGGTCGCCTGCGGGACTCCGATCTATACCAACGAGGAGTATGACAGCTTTATTGAGTCGGATATCAAGGCGGATTTTTGTCTGCGGGCCAAAGGGGACAGCATGATCAACGCTCGCATCCACGACGGGGATGTGGTGTTTGTCAAACGGCAGAGCATCGTCGACAATGGAGAGATTGCCGTGGTGATTATCGATGAAGAGGCTACGCTGAAACGGATCTACCGGACAAAAGAATCCCTGACGCTGGTGGCTGAGAACCCGCTATCCCCGCCAATGGTATACACGGAACAGGATGGCAAAGCAGTGCGGATATTGGGAAAAGCCATCGCCTTCCAAAGCGATATCAAATAAAAACGATATATCTATTTATAACAAAAATTTGAAAAAAATATAAATTAGGTGAGGTAACTATGGAATATAGAGAAGTAGGGGCAACCGGAAAACGAAGCAGTATCATCGGCCTGGGTTGTGAACATCTTGACGGCAAACCATTTCAACAGATTAAAGGAACCATTGACGCCGCTTTGGAAAATGGCATCAATCTGTTCGATGTATTTATGCCTGGTAACGAGATCCGGCAAAATATAGCGAAGGCCTTGGGGGAGCGCCGCAGTGAGGTGATGATACAGGGACATATTGGTTCTACCGATATACGGCAGCAGTACGATATAAGCCGTGATATGCCCGTTGTAAAGAGGTATTTTGAAAACCTGTTGCGTATTTTCGGATATATCGACTTTGGTATGATGTTTTTCATTGACTCGGAGGAGGATTATAAAGGCGTATTTGATACGGGATTTGCCCAATATGTTCAAAATTTAAAACAGCAGGGTTATATCAAGCATATCGGCTTCAGCTCCCATAATCCTGCTATGGCAACGCGCGTGATTAAAACCGGGCTGCCGGAAATGATGATGTTCAGTATCAATTTAGCGTTTGACCTGTATCCGGCAGAAACCGATACGTTAGATGAACTGCAACAGGGGCTGAATAAAAATGCATTTTGTGGCCTCGATCCAACACGGGCCGCCTTATATACACTATGTGAGCAGATGAATGTTGGTATCACCGTGATGAAAACCCTGGGAGCTGGCAAGCTGATTTCTGCCGAGCATACGCCCTTTGACCAGCCTCTTACCGTGGCACAATGTATGCATTATGCTCTGACGCGCCCTGCCGTAGCCAGCGTGATGATTGGCTGTCAGTCCAGAGAAGAAGTGCTTGACACTGTGCGGTACTTACATGCGAGCGAAAGCGAACGTGATTATACTCCTGTAATGAAAACCCTGCGTACTGATTTCAAAGGCAACTGTGTGTATTGCAGCCATTGCCAGCCCTGTCCGGCTGGAATCGATATTGCCACAGTAAATAAATATCTGGACATTGCCCGTCTCGATATAAATAACATTCCACCATCCATTCATTCCCACTATTCCAATCTTGCTTCTAACGGCAAAGATTGCATCGGTTGCGGGAATTGTGAGAAACGCTGCCCTTTTGGTGTTCCCATTATAAAAAATATGGCCGAGGCCGCGGAACTATTTTAGTGCGAACGTACAGATCAAAAATTGCTCATTTTTTTATTTGCTTCCGGTATTAGGATTTAAGGAAGGTTCGGCATGTCACACGCGCGCATTCCCAGTGAGTAATGGCTCAAAATGCTGGAAAGTAGTTTTTGCCACATAACCAAGGAGGTGAAATGGCAAAGCAATGAGAAAATATACAATAGTCGACTACTTTGGTTACAATCTTTTGCCGAGAGAAAGAATGAAAGCCATTAAACTGGCAGGTTTTGACGGTGTCGTTTTATTATGGGCCGATTATTTTGATGACGATTATAAAGATTTTCCAAGATATGCTGAAAAAGAGGGATTATTTGTTGAAAATACGCATGCCCCCTATAAGTATGCCAATTCCATATGGGAAGATGGCGTCGTTGGCGATGCATACACCTCGCATATCATGAAATGTGTAGAAGACTGTTTTTATTACAACATTCCGACACTTGTTGTTCACCCAATCAACGGCGTTACGCCTTTACCGCAAAGTACGATCGGAATAGAACGATTTCAGCGAATCGTTGAGCACGCTGAAAAATTCAATATAAATATCGCCGTTGAAAATCAAGGAAATCCGGAATATATTGATTATGTTTTTCAAAACATTAAATCTGATAAATTACGATTCTGCTTTGATAGCGGTCACGAAAAGGTTTATTCCCCTCAACTGGATTTGCTCGATTTATATGGCGACAAACTAGCCGCATTGCATTTACATGATAATGACGGAAGCGATGATACTCACGCTTTACCATTTACAGGTCTGGTGGATTGGGCAAAAATCTCAAAAAAGCTCAAAACGATCCACTATCGGGGAGCCATTGCACTGGAAACTCTTAATAAAGGGTTTGAAGACCTGTTAGATCCGGTTGCGTTTTTAGGCATTGCACTCGCGAAAGCCAAACGTGTCTTATAACGATTTTATAAATATACAAAAAGGAGTGAACCGGGTGTCAGCCAATAAAAATAAAATTCTCGAACAGTACAGTTTAGGAAAAGAGGACGGACGCGCCACTTCATCACGATCGTGTAGCCTTGAATTTCATTACACAAAAAAGCATTTAGAAGGACTCATAAAGAAAACCGACAGAGTGCTTGAAATTGGCTGTGCCACAGGGTATTATGGCTTTTATTATGCGGATAAATGCCAAGAATATTTGGGGATAGATATTGTTCCGGACCATATTGATTTGTTGAAACAAAAAATCGCCAAAAGCCAAATTAAGAATATGTCATGCCAAATTGGCGATGCTACGAACTTAAATGGTATAGACGATGACAGCTTTGATGTGGTTTTGTGCCTGGGCCCTATGTATCATTTGCCGTCAAATGAGAGAGAATTCGTTTTTACAGAATGCGCAAGAGTGTGCAAAGCGGGAGGGATCATTGCTCTTGCTTATATCAATAAAATAGGCGTTTACGCAGGCGCGTGTATCATGGACAGCCGTTATCCAAGCGAACAGGCAAACAAATGTGTGATAGAAAACGGTACAGATGATGTAAGGCCGGATACATTTTTCTTCACTACGCCAGAGGAAATGAATACGGTTGCCATAAAATATGGACTAAGCAAAATAAAAAACCTTGGAACTGATTTCTTTATAACAATGAATATTGTTGATTCCATGAGTAAGGAAGAATTTGAACTCATGCGTCCACTTTATGATCAAATGGCAAGTTATGAGAGCTGTACGGGCATGTCAAACCATGCTTTGCTTGTATGCAGAAAGGGAATATAAAACAGGCGGTTAGCGGTGTGATATGTTCGCACCTTTAGGCAGCTTTTTCGGGGCGAATATCATGTGCCGGAACACTATTTATAGAAATAGCTCATTTAGCGAGGTTACTCAATTATAAACTCGCTATAAGTATTTGCATTCAGACATTCATATAATACTTTTTTCCTAATATCAATCATATCTTCCGGCAATCCGTCTATTCCAAACCATCTCAACCCGGAACACTTTTCTGGTTCTGCAATAAATGGTATGCCAGTAAAAGCTTTTATGAAAAAGTAAATATCGTAGTAAGTTCTATTTCCGTTTTTACCAATTCTATGTGATAGATGTGCAAATTTCACATCGTTTACGCTTACTAAAATCCCCATTTCCTCTTTTGCTTCTCTAATAACTGCTTGAGTTGCTGTTTCATTTTCATCAACATGTCCACTTCCGGCAAAATCCCATTTTCCATCCATATATCCTGTATTTGCTCGTCTGGCCAAAAGAATTTGATTTTGTTTGTTAATTATTACAGGAAACACGGCCGATAACGTTTTATAATGTTCTGCCAAGTTGCTCACCTCACCAAAAATAATGTAGTTGCTTTCGCTGATTAAATCATATCAAAATCATCTTC
>CABSMD010000147.1 GCA_902478725.1 uncultured Clostridia bacterium | reverse complement strand
ACTGGAGCCGCCTGTACCTGTATCTGTTCCGCTGTTGCTGTTGGGAGGCGGTGCCGGTATATAGGTTTCCTCCGTTTTGACCGTAAAGGATATGGTATAGGTATGCGTGGTCTTTCGATCCTGCGCCGTTACCGTGATGGCAGCCGTACCCTTGACGGAGGCTGCCTGCTCAATCTGTACCGTTGCGTTTGGATCATTTGCGGTTGCGGTCACGACGGGCGCCTCTGTCGTTCCGGCCGGCAGGGTATAGGTCATTTTATCCTTGACCCGGCTGACCGCTTTGCCGTTTACAAAGACTTCTTTTAATGTAGCGTCTGACGCCGGTTCGGTGAGATCAGCTACCACATATTCACCGCCCATTGTGGTCCAAACGGCTATCTGGGAATCCTCTGGTCCGTATTTTCCATAGCTGTAGGTTTTTAAAGCAGCGGCGGTGTCCGAGGACATGGTGTATGACACGGTGGCCGCCTCGCCGTTTGCCACACGAAGAACATCCTGTTTCACATTCCCGTTAAGCGTAATCCTGATTGGATGGTTGTAGCTGTCCCCGGCGTTGCCGACGGAAAGCAGGTCGGTAATTTCTCCGAACAGCGTTGTACCAGGTTTCTCCGGTATGCCGATCGGCAGTGTGCCGATCACTGTTCCGCTTTGAATAGTAACGGTATAGGGGTGTCCGCCTGCTGTCAATTGAATTTCTGTTTTAGGCGCGACACCTCCCTCAAAGATGACGTTTACGATTCCCGTTGCGGCAGGGAAGGGGAGGGTCGCTTCCGGCAAGCCCTGCGGCACGGTGACTGTATTTCCTGTCACGGTCTGACTGGTAACCGCGCTGGCTTTGAACTTGTCATAAGCAGCGTTTAAGGCATTGCCTGCGGCTATGATATCTCCGATGGTTGCCTTTTCGTCTGCCTCAACCCCTTTGGCTATCGCAAGCGCTTCGTTCATCGAATCAATGTCTTTCTGTGCGAAATTTCCCAGTTGGTCTCCGACCACAGCCTTTTGCAACGCGGTCTCAATCGCGCGAATAACGGCGCTGAGAGAGGAGGTATCCATAATGACGCTATAGGCTGGTGATAGTACAGTCTCGCCGGATGTTCCGTCTGCTGAGACAGGCGTGACCTCAAATTTCAGGAATTTACCCGCCTGTTCGTCCGTGACTGTAAAGGAGGTTGCCGTAGCGCCGGAAATGGGACTGTAAACACCATCTACGGTATCCGATACCAGCCAGCGGTAACGGGAGGCGCCCTGCGGGTCGCGTTCGCCATCGGTATAATCGTAGGAAGCGCGCAGCTCTCTGGATAGAGCCAGGTTTCCATAGATTTGCGCATTTTCAGCACACGGCGGGTTGTTGAAGACGCTTGCTGTCCCCATTTCACGGAAAGGGATTTCCTCAAAGCCGGTATCCTTCATCAGGTCGTACGCTTTTTGTGTCAGGGTATAGTCGCCATTGTCAAAGTCTGCAAACAGCACTTTGTTATCCTCCAATTGCCCGCGCGTCACATTGGTGTTCAACTCCAACGGCTTAACGGAATAATTAGCCCAATGCACTCCGTGGCTCACGGTTTTAGGACCGGGTTTTTCGTTTACATAAACAACCAGGTTTTCACTGAACGTATTTCCGTGATGCTCAATTCTTTCCGGCTGATTGACGGGGTCCAGCGTTTCCAACAGCCATGGCCAGCGTGAGGTGTAGTGCTCGTTGGTGTTTACCATTGCCAGATTCTCGGCCCAGGTTACGCAGTCCTCCCGCCAAAGATTGGTCTGTACCGCCGCGTTGTAGAAGGTTACCGGCACGTCGATAAACAGATTTTTCGTAAACGTGTTAAGCTGGCCGCGGTAAACCTTGTTGCATTCTGTGGTGGTTGCCCCTGGCCCAAATACGTTTCCATAGATATCTATATCGCTGGTGCCGTCATCGATAAAGATACAGCAGGGGAACCAGGTGCGGGCCAGGGAGTTGCCGATGTTATAAAAATGATTGTACCGTATCTGGGTTCCGTGATCCTGCATCCGGCGGCCGGTGTAGATCGCCCCCATATCGGCGGCGTTTAAGCAGGAATCGTGGATCACATTGTATTCGATCACATGCATACTTCCCCAGAACTGGATCGCCTGGTGGTTGGTGTTGTAAATTTCGTTGTGATCGATCCGGTTTCCAAACCCCTGCAGGTTCACAGCCGGCGCGTAGCTGGTCTGCAACGTGGAGAAATCATGAATTATGTTGTTGGTGACAAAGTTGTTTCCGTTGATAAAGTTGTCCGCATCGCCTCCGGTCAGCAGGATACCGCCACGTCCGGTATAAGAGATGGAGCTGTCTTTTACGCCGCTGTTCCAGCAATCGGTCATGGAGGCGGCGCGCTGTTCAAAGCTGTCCATCTTACAGTTTTCAATCACCACAGCATCGGCGTTGCTGACGGTGAAGCAATCCTGCTTGCCTCCCGTCATCGTCAAACCCTGGAACTTGATGTTGGAAGCCCCAAGGACCGATATCATGTTGAAATCCCCTAGGCTCATCTTGATTTCCGGGTTGGCACTGTTGGAAAGAGGATAGAGGTAAAGCTTGTTGGTATTGGTATCGATGTACCATTCGCCCGCCTCATCGAGCTCTTCAAAGATGTTCATAAAGCGGAAGGTGCGCCACTGTCCCTTATAAACGCCATACTGCGTATTACGGTTCTCTTTTGCGCTGATTTGATTTTTTTCCTTGGTGAACGTAACATAGCGGGCGGAGGAATACCAGTCAAATTTCCAATAGCCCTCTGCAATGACTTTGTCAAGGTTATGCGACCAGCTCGCCACCTCTGCGGCAACGTCGTCGCCATACTGTACGGTAAAACCCAATGTCGCGGCATCGGTTTCTCCGTTCCCAAGATTGGTTCCTGCAAACGCCGGATTGTCCGGGTCGCAGTATATCTTCGGCCATACAGAGCTTGAATTGTCGTTCGGCCAGCGGGAAATATGCATCAGCTGACCATCATAAGTGATGATTGCGTTCTTGATCACCGAGTCGGCGCCCATAATAACGGGGTCTGTCATCGCAGGCAGCCCTTGCTCGGTCAGATCGGTTTCGAGCACCTTGGCCTGTGCGTCGGAGGATTTCAGCTTGCCCTTCATAGCAGAACCAACCGGCTTGAATTTTGAGAAATCCAGCGAAGCGCCGGCGGTCAACAGCACCTCCCCGTCGCCATAAGCACGGTAGACAATTGGCGCGTCCTTACGGCCGCTGTCCTGTTCCTCTAACACAAAGGTTTGGCTCATGGCGTAGGTGCCCGGCATGATATATACCGTCACGCCCCCCTCCGGAAGCTCATTTTCGCGAATGGTGTCCCGTGCCTTTTCCAGTGTTGCAAACGGTTTTTCCAACGTACCTGGATTGCTGTCGTTTCCGGTGGTAGACACATAGTACGCTACGGTTTTGGTAATTTTAACGGCGTCGGTGGGTACGCCGAGCCCAACCAATCCCACCTGGTCGACCGGATAAACCGTTGCGCGGATAAATTTGCCCGCCTGATTTGACGTAATTGCCAGGGAAGCGGCCCTTGTGATTTCAGAATACGCCCCGTCATAGGTATCCGACATCTCCCAAATCACATAGGTCTCGCCCTCGTCATTTCCGCCCTCCGCTTTTTCATAGGTGTACTGGACCGAAAGCATCTCGCCCAGCGAGACGGTTCCTTCCAGCGAAACATCCTTTGCGGCGGGTTCGAGCCTGCCTGCCTGGGCCCGGCCGATGCTGTTTGTAACCAGCTCGTTGCTTTCATGCGGCTCGTTGATCGCGAAAGCCTTAACGACCGCGCGGACATATTTGCTAGCCTGTGCTTCGGTCAGGCGGAAGGTGAGGTCGGAGGAGTCCGTAATATCCGTCCATGGCTCGTTTCCGTCCTCTGACATCTGCCAAACAACATGGCGACGGGAAATATCTTCCGCGTCGTCATTTTCGTCATAGTAGGTATAGGACAGGGTCAAAAGTTGCCCTTCCACAGCGTTTCCGGTAATTTTGGCATCCGAAATCACAGGCGGCCTAGGCGTTCCGCTAAACTGTACCTTTACCTTTGCCGGCTCGGATATCGTGCCGATTGAGCCTGCGCCGCTTGTAAAGTCGGCGGTCTTGTCAACACCATCAACCAAAACCTTCTTCAGACTGTAGCCGTCCTGCGTTTGGATCGAGAAGGCAATCTCTTCGTCCGGCGCAAACGAGGCCTCGCGCGCCAATCCCCGCGATTCGTTTGTCACGGTTCCGCCAGCCACGCTGACCGAGCCGCCCTTTTCCACATCAAAGGTAACGGGATTTACGTCCTTGGTATAAGCCACAAAATTATCAAATGAGATACCGTCACTGACGTTGTCTAAAAGAGCCCGCAGCTTGTTCACTTTGCCGTTTGTTTTGAGCTGGTTTTTTTCATCATCCGATAGCTTGCTCACATCGATACTGCCGGTCATCTTTTCCCCGACCTGTTCTTCTACCGTTCCGTTTTCATCGAGTTTATAAAGGGTGACAGTAAACGCCGCGTTTTTCAGATCGATCATGGTATGTACCCGGTACCATTCGTTATTTGCGATTGCCAGGTTGGTTCCGCCAGCACTGAATCTTCTGCCGCGAATGCTGTAAAAATTCGGATACAATGCTTTATCCCCAACCGAAATCTGGGCGGAATAAAGCGCGACGGCGGCGTCCAGCGCGGTTGCTTCGGTTTTGAATTCCCAGTCGTAAGAGGAAACGCCGGGCAGGTTAACCTCATTTGCCCCGACATAGGGATAGCCGGTATTGGCGCTGACCCGCTTAACTACCAGGTATTGGCTCAAATCCCCATTGGTTTTGGCCATGCGGTAGCTTTGCGTGTCGGCGACACCGCCGGTGATCGTCCCCATCTGTCCGTCTGTATTGTAATCCATCGCTGTGAAGAAGGAGGGGCCTTTGAGCATTTCAACCACAGCGCCTTCTTCGAAGACCGGCCCGACCGCCTTTGACTCGGCGGTATTGCTTTCAAACGGTTCTGTAACCGCGTAGCCCTTGACGCTGACGCGAATGTATTTTCCAATGAGTTCTTTTGTGATAGGCAAAACGGCGCCGGTGGCGTCCGCGATTGCCGTCCAACCGGATTCTCCATTATCGGAAGATTCCCATTTGATTTCAGCGCGGTCTGTATCTTCCTCATCGCTGTTGTCGTCTGTAAAATAATAGCTTGCGGTCAGGGTAGAGCCGACCTTGGGCTCGCCGGTGATGCCGACGTTGGAAACGACCGGCGCGACCGGATCTTCCACCGGTTCCTCGGACGCAACATAGGCCAAAACGTCGTCTACATCCCAGGTGAACAGGGGAGCGCCATCGGTTTTTTCATAGTTGTAGGTCATAAGCTGTTCATGCATACCGGTAATCGCAAGCTTGGTGTAATCCACCGCTATGCCATCCGCTGTGGTTTCGGCCAATTGATAGGGGCCTTTTTTGACAAACACGCTGTCCGTTGTTTTTTTATAGGACAGGTAGTAAGTCGCGTCCTTTAAGACCTCAATCTTATACTCGTACCATTCGCCCGGCGTGATGGTATCTACCACAACGGCTGCGTCCGCGCCCTGCTTGCCGCCGTCTTGCGTCTTTAGGGTAAGAACGTCGCCGCGCGCCTCGATTTTGATAAAAGTAGTGCCCTCCGTATAATAAGTAAGGTTTGCCGTCATCATCTTAGAATCCATCCTACCTTTGAACTCATAGACGTGCGCTCCGGTTGCGGAGGCGGTATAGGCATTGTTATAGCGCATCATGCCGCTTGCGCCGACCGCGCCCAACTCCGCTGCGGCCTGGGTGAGGAACTGGTTGTTGTTCTCCGAACGGATTTTATAATACCACCCCCCCTTTTGGTGGGCCTCGTCGGTTAGATTCGCAGCATTGCGGAAATAGGGGTCGCCTCCGGCGCTGGAGACCGCGACGTCGCCAGCCGGCTCGTTTTCAAAATTCTGGTTGAATAGAATGATTATATCCGGTTTTGGTTCGATGGGGCCGATTTCGCCGGAGATGCCAAGATTGCTTTCGTATGGCTCCTCTTTTGCATAGGCTTGCACCGTCGCGCGAATGTATTTACCAAGAAGCTCTTGCGTCACGGCTAAGGAAGTCCCTGTCTCGCCGGCAATATCGCTCCAGCCGGTTTGTCCGTCTTCGGAGGATTGCCAGGTAATTTTGCGTTTTCCGGTGTCTTCCTCGTCCTGATTCGCGTCGGTGTATTGATAACTGACAACCAGCTCACTTTCCACCGAGGCGTTGCCGGTTACGATTACATTGGAAACAACCGGCGGTTCCTTCTCCTTGTCCAACTTGGAATATACCATTACATTATCGATGTCCCAGGTGGAGCAAACCGTTTTGTCGGTCTTGTTATAATCAAAGGTCTGCATCTGCATCTGGATACGCGGCACCTCCTCGGTCGCGTGGTTTGTTCCGTTTTCCACCAGCTTATACGGTCCCGCCTTGCTGTAGTCCTGCTCTGCTGTTTTTTTATAATATAGGGTATAGCTTGCTTCGGCCGCTGACACCTCGATCCGGTAGTCATACCATTCCCCAGCCGCGAGGGTCGCCACCGCCGTAGCCGCGCCAGATGTCCCGCCGTTTTGTG
>CABSMD010000146.1 GCA_902478725.1 uncultured Clostridia bacterium | reverse complement strand
AAAAAGCAGCGTGTGCGCAGAGCCTGCGGAAACACGGCGGAAAATCCTCCAAAATGGTAAAGTCAAGAAAGTATAGGCAGAAATATTGACAAAAGGGAAGAAAGGGCAAAATACACAAAAGAAAGCTATTGTTTTTGATAGCCGGTTAGATTTATGCCTTCCTTCAAAAACGCTTCATAAAAAACATCATCGGCGCAACGCCAGCCAAGGATTTTCCGCGGATAGCTGTTCATAAAAGTTTGAATCCGGTGAACCTGTTTCCGGGAAACCTTGTTAATACTGAATCCCTTAGGAACAAAGCGCCGAATCATTTTATTGAGGTTTTCATTACTGCCCCGTTCCCATGAACTGTACGGATGACAGAAATACAATTGCGTCCTGCCGTCCTTTTCGATGCCTTTCACATCGGCAAACTCACAACCGTTATCTACAGTAATCGTTTTAAAAATACGCGGGAAATCAGCCCCATAGCGGCGTTGCAGGATATCCAGAGCACGGACAGTACAAGCCGCAGTTTTACCCGCCATTTTGATAATAATTTCTTTTCGGGACATGCGTTCGGTAAGAACAAGTAAACAGCTTTGCCCGGCTTTTTTCTCACCGACAACGGTATCCATTTCCCAATGACCGACTTCATCACGCAGGTTAACATATTCAGGCCGCTGAGTAATGCTTTTTGCCAAGGGATTTTGAATGTTGTGCGGTTTTGCCTTTCGGCATCGGCGGGGACGCTTGCCGGAAATCAAAGATTCATTGCCTACGGAGAGTACACCAGAATCCAAATAACGGTAGAGCGTCGGAACACTGATAGTAGTATTGAATGACAATCCTTTCCGGCGCATTTCTCCCAATGCAGCGGCAGGACTAAGCCCGGAACGAAGCCGGGAAGAAATATAACTGGCAAATTCATGGTCATGGCCGATTTTCAAAGGCGCGCCTTTGCGGGCGGTACACCGATCAGCCGAACGCTGGGCGATATCAGCACTATAAGCAGTAGTCCAATCCCAAGAAGCTAAAAGCCGTTGATAAGGGCCGCGTTTTAATTCTCTATAAATTGTACGTTCACCCCGGCCCAGAGCTTCAGCAATACGCCGGGCGGAATATCCCTGCTGATGCAGAACCTCAATTTTCAAGCGTTCCTGATAAGTAATGTTTTTGTTACACCGATTACACATAATGCTTTACCCCGCTTTCAAATCCAGCTATAAGGCGCTGCCTCTACGGCGAGCCTAACAGCAAAAATCCCCGGCTATCAATGGCAAGTGAATCGCAAAGCGACCATTGACAGCCGGGGATTTTTGTGTTTTTCGTAAAGGGGAACATCCTGAAGAGGAAAAGCACCTGCGGGGGCCGCTTATGCGGCCAAGGTATATTTAATTAAGGCCCTACGGGCCGAGGGCTAAATAAAGGAAGAAGCATGAGAATTTCTAAATGCGTATTCCTGCCGCATAGGGCACAAAAGCGAGTGGAAACAGAAAAATATATAGCCCTATTTGCCGCCGATATCGCGCCCGGCGCGACGAGGATTTTTTGCATTATCCTATTAAGAAATGACGTCAAGCCAACGAACAAAAGAATCCAAATCACATTCAACATAATAAGGACAAAAATCACATTCCATTTCATCATCATCAGAATATGGACAATAGCCCAATTCACAGATAGAAAAATTTGACATACAAAAACCTCCTAATGCATCTTTTTACGGGAGCGAAGATAACGGCGCGAGGGCTGGGCAACAGCATCCATATTCGGGCCTTGATTGCATTGCAACTCCAGAATTTCCTGTTCGGAAAGCATATCGCCCTCTTCAAAAGCTTTTTTCAAATTCCCTACACAGGCCAAAGTGTCATAAGCGGCATAATCACGGTTGAAAACGAAAAAGCCAGTACGGCGGACAGGCCGGATATTTTGCGGATTCGTAGCGTTTTCCATTTCCCAGGCATCAAACACATAGTGACGCTGAAGCCGCCACAGCTTGTCACAGGAAACAACGTTGCTTGTAACCTGACGGAGTAAAGCATCCACATGGGCGAAGCGTTGAGCGGTATAATACAAACTGATATGATGGTGACGGCAGGTCAACACCGTATTCAAAAACAGCGGATTGATATTTGTTTTGAAACTGCGGCTGTTCAATTGGACGGAAAATTCATCACCAAGGACAAGGGTTATCGTCCGGGTATGGTTTTCTTCATCGTATTTTCTATTCAAATCAGCGGCAAGCACGATCTGCTCCAAAGAAACAAAACGCTCATAGGGAACACTGGAAAGATGAACGTTACTGATAATTTTAACGCGTTGGATAACAAAGTCTCCGCGTTCAGCGTCCCAAACATCTTTACCGTTGTACAAATGATAAAGAGTACAAACCTTATGCACAGCCGATAAGGTTTTCCCCTTGCCGAACAGCCCGACATAAGCCACCAGTTCACCCGTTTTGCATTCATTGTATTGCTTGTACTTGAAGTATTTAAACAGGTCAACAAGACCATATCGGGGGACGGCCAGCGGATGCAAAACAATAAGGCGGAAAGTTACAGAAGCGGCAAATACCAGGATAAACAGACCAAAGAAAAGCCATATCACGACAACCACCGCCCGCCGCCAAGATTCCGCACCGTGCTGAATACGAAACGGAAAATCATCACACAAACAAAAATACCAAAAAGGACTTGCAGAAACCACGGCAGAAATTCGGAGAATGTAGCGGGCGGCGTAAGACTGCCGCCGAGGATGCCGAAGAACTGCGCCAAAACATTTATCATAATGTCACCCCTTTAAAATCCAAAAATTCGTATTAAAACAAGGAAAAGCAAAATAAGAAAAATCAGAAACAACAATCCTTCCACCACTGAATAAGAATCCAGCGGGGTAGATAGAAGCGGCCGTGCTTCAGAAGTTTCTACAGATGCAGCCATATCCGAAATACCAGACGAAGAATTCGGCGCGCTTTCCAATACATCCGACGCAGACGGTAAACTATTCGTCTCCGGGCCATCTGCAAAAGCAACAGGAGCGCAAAGGCACATAAAAATAATAGCCAGCAATGGCCCGAAAAGTACCAAAAAAATTCTTTTATCATTCACGCAAAAGCCCTCCTAGAAAATATGCGACAACACTTGATATCATCGTAAACAACAGTACGTTCCACATACTGAAAGTGAATCCGTAAACTGTAATAGGCGTTTTCAACCCATTCAGGATAGCGGCCATTACATCAAGAACATCCTGCATTCAAACACTCCCCCTATTTTTTGAAAAAACCAATAACCATCAAGAGTACGGAAAGCGTAACACCCAACAAGAGAACAGCAGTAATTTCAGGCGGCATAAAAGGCCAGAGGGCAGCAAGAAAATTCCCGAATTCACCGCCAAAATTCATTAAATTGGTAAAAGATTCAATTAGCGAACTGATAAGGGATGAAATACTGTCAAGTAATTTCAGAGCAACAGAAGCGACCAAGTCAGCGATCCCGCCGAGTACACTTGAAATTCCATCAACAATTTTATCCCAAAGGCTATCACCACCGCTATCTTCACCACCGGAACTACCACCATCACCGCCGCCGTCCCCGGAACCGTCAACATCGTCCTGAACTTCATTCAGGTCAAAGCTGAGAAGATTGTTCCATTCTCCATCCCTATAGATGGCGGCATCTACGTCTTTCCATGCGCCCCCATCATACTGAAAAACATTTTTTACAACATTATTATCCACATTGATAAAAACGTCACCGTTCAGAGGATAAGTCTGACGGACACCGCCGACACGGTAAGAGGAGACAGGCAGCGAACTTGCTAAAACAATGTCGTTTTCCTCGGCGGTTTCAGGGTAGATATAGGCCATGTTGCTATCAAAAGGTTGTGTTGGAACCTGAACCGGAACATCAAAATTACTGACACGGACTTCATCAATCAGGAGATAATCCGCAGGCTTAGAAGTGAGATTTAAAAAGCGGACATAGGAAGGTTTGAAGTGAAGTTTTAAAGAAGCAACCTGAATAGGCCCTTCAATGTATGAGGATGGGGAAACAATTTGACCATTCACCCAGACAGTATTTTTATTGTTCTTTACATCGTAAAGAATCTTTACAGTATTCCACTGTTTGGCCTGAAGCCAAAAATTAATGTTTTCTGCAGAAAAGAGCTCGCAGACAACAACGGTCATATCAAAAATGGAATTCGGCGCAACATACATTCTGAATTCCAGAGAAGCATAATCTAAGGAAGAAAAAGAGTTATACGGGAATTCTATGTACTGCGTCCCCGTCTGCATTGAATTATAGTAATATTTGAAAGAACCGTTCCAACCGGCAGTATCAAACTGAAAAGAAGGAGCTGCAGCAGAATGGCCCCAGTTACTGGAATCATAAAAATTTCCATCCAAATGCCACAGGCCCAACGTCTTTCCGTCATCTTCCAGCCCCATTTCCGCGTTTTTTACATGATACAGATAGGTGACACCTTCCATATCTGATGCCAGACAATAAAAGCTGTTGCGGCCATCAGGTGTTTTATAGTACAGTTCTTCAGTGGAAACGCTTTTGTCCACATGATTGAAATTTGTAACGGTAACGTAAGTAGGGGAATAGGTTATATAATAATTGTTTTCCGTGGTCTGAACATTGTAGACGTTATAAGTGGAATTGTAGGTGATGTTATTTACTTCATATTGGTTATAGTAATTGTTTGTAGTAGTATTATAGGTCGTGGTGGGCATGTTGAAATAGGTAGTATTGGACGTATACGAGATAACGGGAATTTTAACCGTAGAACCTGTATTTTTTCGAGTAACACGCCCCGCACCCGGCCCATTAAATGAACCGCCACCGCCTGTATAATACTGCTTTCCCAACAAAAGGTTATTGCCACCTAAGGCACTGCGAAATTCAGCAGAACCCGTATTCCCGCTTCCAACGGTCCAAACGTCTTTAAATTCCTGTGAATTCAACCAATCAAAACAATAATAACCCTGATCAGCAACAATAGTAGGAAAAACGCTACCATAAGGGTCATCCCAAAGAGCGATAATATTATTGATAGCGGTTAAAGGATCTTCATCACCATCAGCCGCGTAGGCTGGGAATACACTAAATGAAAAGACTAATAGAGCAACGAGAAACAAAGAAAGTGCTTTTTTCATAAAATCCCCCTTGAAAAACATTCTGCATTATGTAAAAATAAAAATAGGTGGTGAACAGAATGAATTGGCTAATATACATATTCGCAACATTAGTAGTGCTGGGACTAAGCCACGAACGTAATAGAAGACTATATTATGATTTTAAAAAATGGCTAAAAATGATAAGAGAAGAACCGTCACCGCCAACCGTGAAAGTCCGCCCGAAGAAAATAGACCGAAAAAAATAGCCGTCCGCCCACATGGGGCGGGCGGCATTTCTTTGCTTGCCTTTAAGTAGCGGCCCGTTTGATTTTCTTGAAAACGGACACGCCCACGCCGATGAAAGACACAGCGAACAGGCAGAGCAGGACGGGCTGGGAAACCAACTGTTCCAGAACGCCAGCCATCAGGCTAAAGCAATCCGTCAGGGCCGTGGTAATATTCGCCATAGTCAGGCCGCCCTCGACACCAACCGTCATAAGTTCCAGCATACATAAACCCCTTTCTTTTAATTTGATATATGTAAACGGCATTGCCGATTTACCTAATCAGAAAGCACTACTTCCCATCCGGTAATCATGTTTTGGGCATCTATTTGCAAATCAATTTGCAATCCGTCCATAGGGGCAAAACATTGCAACGAAAGCACCATGTCAGCCGCAGAATCCACAGCAAGATAAACCGGAATATCATCTATATCGGCCCGGACGATTTTAAAATCGGCAGCGACAGCGGGAAGAAGCGTTTGCAAAAGCTGTTCATAGAAGTCACTGCAATCCACGCATGCAGTGCGTTTATTGCGTTTGACGTTTTCATCTGTTTCCACCAGGCACGAAGCCAGACCGGAAAAGGAGACAAGGCCGCACTCCAACGCCTTACTGACAATAAAAGCTGGCGGAACATCAAGCGAAGCCGAGAGAGCCATGAGGAGAGAAGAAGTATCAGCATCGACGGGCACCATCAAATTCATACAGGTTTTACCCCTTTCAAAAATTCCATCTGTTCAACTGTTACAGGAATACAACCGCTTTCATCCGCTTCAAAATCGGGCCATTGTTGATATTTCCAATAATCATCCCAAGAAATCAAATCGCCGGGACAAGACCAGTGTTTATAAAAACGGGCGGTATATTCTTCATCGGCCCAAGCCGCTTTACACCATTCATTATTCACATCATCGGCTGGAATCTGTAAAAAGTCGGAATCACTGTCGTAAACCAATTCAGGCTTTAACAGTCCTTTGCTTTTCAAAACAAGCTGGGCGTTTTTACCCCAATCCGTCAAATCTTTTGTTATGTACTTGCTAACATAGGTTGCACAGCGTTCCCGGTCTTTAATGAGTGAACAGGAAAAGAATCCGAACCGTTTTGAATAGCGCGGCCAATCCAAATAGCCCTTAGTATTCGGAACCATTGCAATTGTCCCGTCATCCATCCGTTTCCATATCTTTTCAGGGCATATCAAATCGTTAATATACGAAGTAACGCCGTGAAAGTGGATGGCACCATCTTTGTGA
>CABSMD010000145.1 GCA_902478725.1 uncultured Clostridia bacterium | reverse complement strand
CTATATGGAAGAATGGAACAGCACTGTTCAATCCAGCACACGTTTGAGCACAACAGCCGCCTGTGCGCGCGTGGTGTAGGATTTAGCTACAAAGGTGGTCGGCGTCATGCCGGAGATGATGCCCGCCGTCGTCACAGCGTCGACATAGGGAACCGCCCAGCCGGAAATCTCATTTTGATCCATGAATTTTTCCAGACCGCCGCTGGAGAAGGTTTTTCCCAGATAGTCACCAGCTTTCGCAACGACCACCGCCATCTCTTCGCGGGTAATCAGGTCGTCCGGACGGAATTGATTGTCATAGCCTTGCATCAATCCGGCGGCCGAGACCGCACCAGCATAACCATCGTACCACGCCCCCGGTTCTGTATCGGAAAATCCGGAAGGGCTGGCAGTAAGTCCCAACGCCCGGCTCACCAGAGTGGCGAACTCCGCCCGGGTGACCGCGCGGTCGGGTTCAAAGGTGGTATCGGTTACGCCTGAAACAACGCCGCGGCGGTACATTTCCTCGATGTCGCTTTGCGCCCAATGCCCTGCAATATCACCAAACACAGGCACCGGCTCAGTCCCGAGCAAAGAACTGCCCGTACCGTAGGATTCGTTTCGGTTGCCGCCGCCCGTGAATCCGCCACCGCCTGGCTCGGTCACAGTCTCTTGCTTTTTAACCATATCGATGGTATAGGTTTGTTTTTTCCCGTTCTGCGCGGTAACAATAACCGTAGCCGTACCCGGTACCGTTGCCGCCTGTGTAATTTCGAGGCTTGCATTTGAATCCCTGGTTTCGGCAGTGACGACCGGAGGCGTATTTCCCGATACATTGTATTTGTATTGGAAGGTATTTGCACGGAAGCGGTTAAACGCCTTTCCGTCCAGATAGACCGCCTGTAATAGCGCGTCATCCGAAGGGGTATAGAGCTTAGTAACCGCATATTCGCCGCCGTCGGCTGTAAACGAAGTTGGAAGCTTCTCGTACCCCTCGCCGGTCTGCCGCACGATATCCAGATCATCCGCATCCATAAAAGCGACCGCAATGGGACTGCTTCCCTTCCCGATGGTGAAAACTGCGTAAATTGGGTCACCAAACAGTGTTTGACTGGGTTTCTCCAGCGCCCGGATCAGCTCCAGTTTCCCGCCCGCGGCGCGGAAGCCCTGTTCTATGGTGAATTGGACTGCCTTACCACCCAGCGTACCGCTTACTGTCGTATGCGGGAAAACGCCACCGACAGCTTCCAGGGTCAGATTATAAAGGATTCCCGCATCGATTTGCACATCCTCCAGCCCCTGCGGGATAGACACTTCCTCCTCCGTAGTGCTCACCGAACGGATACGGGCCTCTGCAAAGGCGGTGTACGCCGCCGTCAGCGTCCCGATAGCCGTCTGGTAGTCTTCAGCTGACGCGTTTTCGTCCTCATAGACCCCTTGCGCGGCGTCGATAGCAAGCTGGAAGGCTTCCGCCGCTGTAGCGGGATACTGGCCCAATGCGGTACCGACGGTACAAGCTGCCTTTTCTTTGATTATATTGTCAAGTATAGCCTCATAGGAACTTTTGTCCAAAACGACGGCAAATGGTGCGGACCATACCGTTTCGCCGGTTCGTCCGCCTTCGTCCATGACGGCAACGCCAAATCTGACATACTTGCCCAGCATGGAATCGTTGATCTCCAGAGTGCGTTCCATCCCGCAAGAGGTGAATGGCCCGTCAGGCAACGCGGAAATCTCCCAGGTAAATGCGCTGTTTCCTTCCAGATCACCCTGTGCGTCGAGATAGGTATAACTTCCCCGCAGAACAGTCCCAATCATCGCTTTTCCCTTTACCGCTACATTGGTAGCATAAGGCGGGGTATCCGTATCAGAATACAGGCCGATTTGGTCAAACGGAATCGGCTCAAATCCGGGAACAAGGTCATAAATCTCCTGGCCCACACGCAGGTCATGGTTGTCGTAATCGGCAAACAGGCCCTTGCTCTGATTGGTTAAAAACAGGTTGGTCTGCCCGTCGTCCACGCCCTTTAGCACCAGCGAATCGTTGCCATGCTGGTAGATCGGCTTTTGCAACGGTTGTGTATTGACATAAATACTGATGTTGCCCCGCAAGGTGTTTCCCTGGTTTTTAATGGTTTTGGGGTCGGTGGTGTTGGCCAGCCATGGCCATTTTTCCAGGTAAAGAGGGTTGGTATTCACCTCTACCAGACGGTCGTGGTACTCCTCTTTGTTATTCACGCCCGTGATCGCGTTGGCCCACTTAACGTCATCCCACATATAGGAATAATACAGGTAAGCGCAGTCGACAAACAGGTTGTTGTAGAAATGATTCTCCTGCCCGGCGTGCACCTTGAAGGCATGACACTCGTCATACAGAGGTCCAATGACATTGCCGTACACGTCCAGATCCGAGCTGGCATCGTCGGTGAAAACGGCGGCGGGGCGCAGCCCCTCGTGGATCGGACTGCCCAGGCTGTAAAACTGGTTGTAACGGATCACATTCCCATGATCCCGGAAATCACGTCCGGTATAAATCGCCCCCACATCGGCGGTATTTAAAACCACATCATGGATGACGTTGTACTCCATCACATTCTCACTGCCCTGAAACAGGATCGCCAGGAAGGGAGCATTGTATATTTCACAGTTTTGTACCGAATTACCCACGCTGTCATTTAGGCGGACGCCGTACACATTCGCTTCGGTCAACAGGGCAAAGTCGTTGATTTCACAGTTTTTAACGTAGTTATTGGCATGGGTGAGCGTATCCCGGTCGCCGCCTGTGACATAGACGCCTCCGTTTCCGGTATGGTGGATATGGGAGTTGGCGATTCCGTTGTTTTGACCGGATATATTGACCCCATTGCTCTCAACCACGCTGATATCGCAGGAATCGACCCGGCAGAATTCCCCCCCGCTGATGTTGATTCCCGTCTGACGGCCGCCGGTGAACTCGATGCCGTACAGGGTTATGTAGGAAGCGTCCGTCATGGATACAAGCGGCGCGTCCAGCGAGGTTACCTTGATTTGCGGGACGCCGTCGTTGGGGTACGGGTAGATATATAGCTTCCCCGCCTCTCGGTCGATGTACCACTCGCCCGGCTCGTCAAGTTCCTCATACACGTTGAACACGCGAAACGGCCTGTTTCTGTAATCCTCTCCCACATCCTTGCTCGAACCGCCGTAAACCATGCTGCCCAGCGCCTCAAACGTTTTTGCCTCCCGGTCCAGATTGGCGTACAGCAGCTCGGCATACCACGCCGTAGACCAATAGCCGCCGTAAACAATATCGGACAGGTTGTGGCTCCACGACGACAGCACCTCATCCTTGTATTGTGCCTTCATCAGCCCCTCGCCCTGGCGGTAATCGTCCTTTGGATAGCGGCTGCAGTAGCCCCGGTTGAGTATCTCTACAATCGGCCAGTTGGCGATCTCGTCCGAATTGGGGTAACGGCTCAAATGCATGATCTGGCCGTCGAACAAGAACATGGGGGCATTTATCACATTGCCGTTGAGGGTATATTTCCCCGGATTATTCATGCCAAGCACCGAAAGATCGGCGGTCAGCACCGCCTCCCTCGCTTCGGCGGAACGCAGTTTAGTCTTCATTTCACCCGCAACAGGGGCAAATTTCGAATAATCCAACTCGTTTCCTCCGGAGATGGTTACCTTCTCATCCCGATAGGCGCGGTAGATCACCGGGCGGTCCGCCGTTCCGCTGTCTTCTCTACTTAGCGTAAAGGTTTGGGAAGGATGGTAGGTTCCGCCCCGCAGGTAGACCGTGATACCACCGTCCGGAACCTGTCCGGCCGCATTGAGGCTACGGATTTCGTTCCGCGCCCGTTCCAACGTAGCATAAGGCGCGTCGATTGAGCCGTCATTGGTATCAGAGCCGTCGGTCGCTACAAACAGCGCCCTTGTCTCTTCCGTTTCCCCCGCCCCCTTAACCTCGGCAGGATCGCTGCTATATTCTATTCCATTGCACAGAACGCGGAACTTTAAAAACCGGTCGGATTCGGCCACCGTATAGTCCAATGTGGAGGCCACCTCAGTATACGTTCCGTCCGCCGTGTCCGACGCCAGCCATTGAACTGTACTGGTATCCTCCGGCACCGCTTCTGCGCCGAACCCCGGATGGTAGGTATAAAATCCCTCCAGCACCTCGCCCGGCTCGGCTTTGCCGCGGATCCCCACCCCGCGCACCGACGGAGGACAGGTCATATTATACACCGCGTAATCGTCCACCCATACATCGTTGGGCGTGTTTTCCTGCCGGTAAAATACGACGTTGGAAAGCCCGTCCACCATTGTCCCGTTCGCAGGTACGATCTGGGCCCAGAGGCTTCCGTTGATATAAATTTCAAACCGGTCGGAGGTATAATCGATCAAAAACTGATTCCAGCCAACTTTGACCGGAGCCGTCTGTGAATACATCTCGTTGTCCTCTGTAAAATAGAACTGAGTGGGAGAATCTCCCTTTGACTTATTGTTGATATAATATCTGTTTCCCCTCTGGTCGACCCAGATGCGAAATACCGAATTTCCCTGACGTGCCTGAATAAAGAATAGATGCGTTTTATTGTCAGCATTTTGCCCATTGTTGTAAAACCAGAACTCGCTGACGCCCTTCGTTACATCCTCCGGCGTAGCGGGAAACAGATAGGGTAACTCCTCGCTAAAATCACTGGACTTGCTCTTAACATGGAGAGAATTCCCACTATCGCCGCGTCGAATTTCACTGTCATACACAAAGGCATCGCTTTGATAGTGGTCGCCCAGTTGTGAAAAATCTTCGCCGTCCTTTTTCTCGCGATACACCGTGATCCGCATGGAATCCCGCATGTTGCCCAGCGAAACCGTCAATTTCGCCGTCCCGATTCCCACAGGTGTGATGATTCCATCCTCGCCAACCCGTATGACTGCTTCGTCCGACGACGCAAAGGACAGTTCCGCATTGGAAAGCGTTACAGGTCCTTCCGCCGTCATACCCATAACCATAACCGTGGCGGTTTCGTCAAATGCCAACCCACTCTGTGTCCGTGAGAGGTCAATCGCGGTTATCCCCTCTTCCGCCGCACCCGCGGCAAACGGCGAGAGGAACCATGTGCAAAGCATACAGGTCAGCAGCACACAAATCATTTTTTTCATACTTTCCACCCCTTTTCGAAATTTATTACCCAATCTACTATACCAAATCGCGCCTTTGTTTTGTCGTCATTTCTCACACGATTTATAGTGAAAAAGCACACTGTTTGAGTGGATACCTTGAGAACGGAAAACGAATATGTTATGATAAAAAAAGCTGCAACGGGCAAAATAACAGGGGCTGATACGAGGTAAAAAATAATTCCGGAGAGATACGAAGATGGATAAAAAACACTATTTTCCTGAAGTTCTTATTGACTATGACATTTGTTTTAACAGGATGCCCAGCATGTATTTCCTGAACGAAAACCATTCGACCGGATTATATTCCATCCCGCGGGTCGAAATCATCTACTTTTTAAACGGAAACTGGGAAGCGCATATTTTAGATAAAACCTATGAGCTCCAGCCGCACGATCTGATCATCATACCGGAAAATCAGCTGCATTCCCTCACCGCAAAGGACAGCGAGCATCTGAAACGATTCCACCTCTTTGTCTCTGCACGGACGCTGGAGGCTGTTGAAAAATTGCCCCTCATACGGACACCGCTTGGGTTTTGGCTGCATAATGCGGGCAGCTGCCATGAGTGTCAGATCCATCTGGACATACATCAGCACCATGCCATCTATCAATTATTTCAAAAATACTTTTCGGTTGTTGGCTACGGAGTGGACATTCTCCGCCTCAGTGTACTGCTGGAGATCGTCACGCTGGTCGTCCAGTATTTACAGGCGATCGCAGGCATCCAGCTGCCACCCCAGAGCGATTGTTGGGCCACCAAGGTGATCAACTATATCAATGAACATTTCTACGAATCCCTGTCGCTGACCGAAATTGCACAAGCATTATTTGTTTCACGCAATTATGTCAACAGTTGCTTCAAGGCCGAAACCGGCATGACGGTACACCAATATATTATCCACCGCCGGGTGGAAAAGGCAAAAAAGGTGCTCCACGCACAGGACACTACTCCAAAGGAGGCCTTTATTGCATCCGGGTTCGGAGATTATTCCCATTTTGTAAAGGCATTTAAAAAGGAGGTTGGAGTGACACCATTGCAGTATAAAAAAAATGAAGATAAGAGCCGTAAGCAGGCGGCACTCATGAAGCTATAATACCTTCCATAGAGAGAAGTACGCACGGTTTACAATTCATGAAAGAAGGAAGAAAGAATGGTTTCAGAAAGGGGCCGTAAAAAAACGACGCTATGAACAGCGAATATACTACCTTGCTGTAATCTTATCCGGTTAAACCCATAGTTAAAAGTATATACGAACATTAAATAGAGCAAATAAACGAATTCACAAAAAACCTACAACCGTTAAGCTGCAAAAGATCCCACCTAGACGAGGCGAACAATTTGAATCCCTTTTTGTGCCACAGGTGCATACTCGAAAAAAGGTGGTAGCAACAATGAGACGTTGCGAAGGTGCTTGCAATCGAACAGGTGCGCCAAGCGTAGCTTTTTATGAAAGTGGAGGGGCAGGAAAGCGGCTGGATATTTTTCTTGGCAAAGAAAAACGGAGCAAAGTGAACTTTGCTCCGACTTGGCAGGGGCAGAAGGATTCGAACCCTCGGCACTCGGTTTTGGAGACCGTTGCTCTACCAGCTGAACTATACCCC
>CABSMD010000144.1 GCA_902478725.1 uncultured Clostridia bacterium | reverse complement strand
GGTATAATAATAAACAGTATGAAAACAGAGGTGATGTCTTTGAAAAAACGGATTGGATTGCTGGCGATGATTATGGCGCTTCTGTTATCGGTATTTCCGGTAGCTGCGGCGGAACCACCCACCCTCAACGCGGAGACCGCAATCGTGATGGATGCCTCCTCCGGGTATATCCTTTATCAGAAGGATATGGATAAAAAGATGTATCCAGCCAGCATGACCAAGATCATGACCGCGCTTTTGGTGTTGGAAAAGGGAAACCTGGACGATATCGTAACCGTATCCCAAAAGGCGGTTGACAGTGTGGATATCTATCAAAGCTCCAATATTGGTTTACAGGTGGGGGAGGAGGTTTCGGTACGCGACCTGCTCAATGCGATTCTAATCCCCTCGGCCAACGATGCGGCGTATGCCTTGGCGGAATATATCAGTTCCTCCGAGCTGGACTTCGCCAACCTGATGAACGAACGCGCCCGCGAACTTGGCGCGGTAAACACGCATTTTGTCAACTCCAGCGGATTGCATGACGACAACCACTATACCACCGCGCATGACATAGCCTTGATCGCGCGCGAGGCGATGAAGAATACAACATTTGCGCAAACCGTCGCCCAGTCTACCTTTGTCTTCCCGCAGACAAATATGCGTCAGTCCAAGGCCACTTATGCCAACACCAACCATCTGGTAAGCCGGTATTTGAATACTTCCTATTATTATGATAAAGCGACCGGCATCAAAACCGGTTTTACCGATGAGGCTAAGCATACCCTTGCCTCAGCTGCGAAGGATGGCTCCAACAGCCTGATTTCGGTGGTGATGGGCTGTCCGGATGAGACCAACGGTAAAGTGACCTCGTTTGTTGACGCAAAGGCGTTGTTTGAATATGCTTTTGCCAATTTTACGAACCAGTCGTTTGTGGCTGCCAACCAGATGATTTCCGAATACGATGTGCCCAACGCCAAGGGGGACGGGCATCTCCTGTTGCTCACACCGGTTTCTAAAGAAGGATATCTTCCCAATGACATAAAAGCGGAGGATATCACCTTTGATATCCATCTGTCGCGCGATTTGCGTGCGCCGATTCAGAAGGGGGAGACGCTCGGTTCGGCAAGCGTTATGTATAACGGGCAAAGCATCGGGACGATCGAACTGCAAAGCGACCGCGATTTGGAAAAAAGTATGTGGAAATCCCTGAAGCTTGGGGTTGTTTCCTTTTTCGATAAGGTGCCGTTTTTAAAGTACATCCTGATTGTCCTAATCGTGCTGATCATCCTGCTTCTTTTGTTCCGTGCCTATAATTTGCGCAGGCGCCGCAGGCGGAGGCCGCGCAGAGGCCGGTACAAGCATTACAGCAACAAATATAAAAGGTTTCGGTAAAAAGAGCAGTGCGGATTTCCGCACTGCTCTTTTTTGTCTTGATTTGGTATCGGATTTGTCCTCCCCGGACATGGTCAAAAAGGGGTGGAAATTATAAACTAGAGATGTGCCGAATGTATCATTTTCCGGCAAATTTTAAAAAGATTTGGGGGCAATAAAATGAAGAGGTTTTCTGTTGTTATGCTGCTGACTTTTTTGATCACCGCTATCCCATGCTTTGCCGCGTCCCATTTTTCGTACCGTCCGATTGACACGCCGGAGCAGGCGGCGCTCTACAGCGCGCGTATCGTAAGCACCTTTGGGGTTGGCAGTGCAGGCTTCGACCCGCAGGGCGGGATCAATGGCACCGGTGCGTTTAAGATCGTCAAGACCGGGGATCTGGGGAGCGCGTCCGGCGTGAAAGGGGACCGCATGAACACCAGTGAGGACATCATGCTGCGGGAAGGATACACCTATTATTTTTCTACCCTTGCAAAGACAGACGCAGCGGGCGCGTCCTTTGCGTATGCGCTTGAGGGCCTGAACCAGAACCTGACCGGAATAGAAACCTGTGGCCAGACGGCGACACCCTTTGCGGACGTCAGTACGGTTTACCCCTCGGTGGCAAAGGGGGCGTGGAGCAGGTTTGGTGTTGGCGCCTGGGGCAACCTGCGCTGGACACTGACGGTCGAAAAAGGTACCGCTACCAACGCCCGGCCCTTTATTGTAATTGCGGGCGGTACCAACATCACCACGGAGCTAAAGCCGGGGGCCGGTGAGGCCTACCCGCTTTCATACTGGCTGGACAACCGCCATATCCTTGAGGTGCCAAACGGCGATTTAACGGCCGATGTGCTGCCGGTCGTAACCAATGCCGTGCTGGATAAAACAACGGTAACCGCCGGTGAGCCCCTGACCGTTTCAGCAGACTGTTATGATGTAAACCCCAATGTCGTCCCTTCGCTTAGCTACCGGTGGCAGCGGTTCGATGGCGGTCAATGGGTAACCATCGAAGGAGCGCAGGCCACCTCCTATACCGCCCGGCCGGGCGATGGTAAGGTCCGCGCGGCTGTGACGGCTAAAAGCATAAATACTTCCGGCGCTACAGAGGAAGACACCGTTTATTCACCGGAGGCTGCGGTACAGCAAAGCGGGATAACCATATCCTTTGCTTTTGCCGGGGCGGAAGGCTTAGAGAGTGCCTCCTACCAGGTCAACGGCGCACCGGCTGTTCCCGTAACGAAAGAGGGGGTTCCGCTTGCTTGTGGGGACGAGTTGTCAATTAGCTTTGTGCCCGCCACGGGCTGGGAGATTACAAAGGTCACTTACCAGCAGGCGGACTATCCAGTCATCGATAATGCCGTCACCCTGACGCTTTCAGATTCTGGTGAGATTGCGGCGGTCATGACACAAAGGCAGGCCGCTTTGCCCCAGTTTACGGCCTCCTCCCAAGTCTGGGAGCCGGGCTATGTGTGGGATGATTACAACGGTTATTCAGCCGTTGCTTATGTGGGCATGAACCTGGGCTATGGGTATACCATAACCGATATGGGCTGCCTGTTCTATTCGGACGACACGGCCATTGCACCGCTCCGGCTGAGCAGCGTTTCCAAGGTAGACAAATTTGGCATCCGGGCTTTTGGGGATGTGTTCAGCGAGCCGGGCACCTATTATATGAGGCCGTATATCGAGGTGGAGGGCCGGGAGGAACTGATTCTGGGAGAGGTATATACGTTTACGGTAGAATAATACAAACTGCTACGGCACGCGTGCAGATGTCTGCGCGCGTGCCGTATGTAAAAAATCAGAGGGCTGACCCCTTTTTCGGCACAAACAGACGGGACAGATCAACGCCTTCCCGTTCGAGCAGTTTTATTTTTGTGCCGATGCCGCCCGCGTAGCCGGTCAGGCTGCCGTTTGTTCCAACGACCCGGTGGCAGGGGATGATAATAGAAATAGGGTTATGCCCAACCGCCCCGCCTACCGCCTGGCTTGACATGCTTTTCCTGTTCATCCTGACCGCTGTTTTTTTCGCAATGTCGCCGTAGGTTACGGTCTCGCCATAGGGGATTTCGCACAAAATATCCCAGACTATCTGCCTGAATGCGCCGCCGGACGGCGCCAACGGCAATTCAGCCGCAGTGGGCTTTTCACCCGCGAAATACCGGTCAAGCCAGTCTTTCGCAGCCGTGAGTACGGGCATGGTGTCATTCTCTGTCATTTTTTCAGTATCTCCAAAATACTTCTGTCCTTCAAGCCATAGGCCAACAAGGTTATCGCCGTCACAGGCAAGCGTAATCTTGCCGACGGGGGATGAATATGCCGCTTTGTAATGCATTTTGTACCTCCCTGTAGAGATTTTTGAATACTATCATAAATTTTACCATAGCTTTCTAACTAAAATACAGCGGCAGGACAATATAGTGTCGAAACTGGACAATATTCTATTATTTACTTTTCGTTTGTTGTCTTGTATAATTTTAAGTATAGAGTGTGCAATGCACTCTATAGAATTACATAATACTAGGAGGAAAGAGATGAAGAGAACAGTTATTCTATTTTTGGTTTTATGCGTTGCATTAATGGGAACGCAGGCTGTGTTTGCCGAAAGCCCCCAGCCGGTAGAGGCCGCGTTTTTGTATGTGGCACCGGATGGGGCGGACACGAACGCGGGTACGCTCGACGCGCCGTTTGCCACGGTTGACGCGGCGGTCAAGGCGTCGCGGGCGATAGAGGGGCAGGTTGTGATCAACCTGCGCGGCGGAAGCTACCCTGCGTCGGAAACAATCCGGCTTGGTGCTGAGGATGAAAATCTTGTCATCCGCGCATATCAGGACGAGAAGCCGGTTCTGACCGGCAGCCAGCCGCTTGCTTTTCCCGATTTTGCCAAGGCTTCGGAAGAAGCGCAGGCGCGTATCGTGGACAAAAACGCGAAGTCGAAGGTGGTTGCGGTGGATCTGGCTGCGAAGGGGATCACCGAGTATGGCTCGCTGTACGTGGTCGATCATGGCTATAGCAGCAATCCCAATCCGCCGGCCTTTTATATCAATAACAAGTCGATGACTTTGGCCAGATATCCAAACAACGATTATTTACTAACCGGCAAGGTCGTATCCTCCGGTGTCAATTCTTTCAGCCTGTACTACAAAGACCAGAGCTGGCCGGCTGTAGAGGATGTCACCGACGATATGGTATTCAAGTTCATCTGCAACGACAGCCGGATGCAAAACTGGAAGCAGGCGGATGACATCTGGATTTTCGGCTACTGGACGCACGACTGGGCAGAGGGCAGAATGGGTGCGACCATCGATTTTGACAACAAGACGGTCATTTCCAAATATCCGGCCTCTTTCGGCGTTGTGGAGGGCAGACGTTTCTACTTCTATAATATGCTCGAAGAGATCGACCAGCCCGGCGAGTGGTATCTCGATCGGAACGACGGAAAGCTGTACGTTTACCCGACGGATGATTTTAACGCGAGCGCAAGCATTGAATATGTAACCTTCAATCAGCCGTTCTTTGACGTCAGCAACAGCCGCAATGTCACCATCCAGGGCCTCAAGCTCGACAAGAGCGTGGGCAAGGGGGTTACCGGTGAGACGGTGGAAGGCCTGCTGGTCAACGACTGTGAAATATCCAATCTGAGCGGCAACGCAGTAGAATTGAAGGACGCCAAGGATTGCCGTGTGATGAATTCCTATCTCCATGATCTGGGCGCGACCGGGATCAACATCACCGGCGGCGACCGTGAGACCCTGACGCCGGGCAACAACGCGATCGAAAACAATAAGATCGAACGCTTCGGACAGATCAAGACCACCTACAACCCTGCCGCTACGGTAGGCGGCGTCGGCAATGCGATCCGTTACAATGAAATCAGCGACACGCCGCACATGGCGCTCGGATATGGCGGCAACGACCATGTGATCGAGTACAATGAAATCTATGATGTGTGTAAGGACACCGCGGATTCCGGCGCGATCTATACCGGCCGCGACTGGTCGACCCGCGGAAACGTGATCCGCTACAATTACTTCCATGACATGGAACTGGTCGATACCACCACCAACATGGAGATGCAGGCGGTTTATCTGGACGACATGCATTCCTCCACCGCGGTGTTCGGCAACGTGTTCTATCGCGTGGATTCGGTCGCGCTGTTCGGCGGCGGCCGTGACAACACCTTTGAAAACAATCTGATGCTGGAGTGCAAAAAGCCGTTCGTGATGGACGCGCGCGGCACTACCTGGATGGAGACCGGGGAGGGGAGCGAAATCCGCAACAACCTGCTCAAGGTTCCCTACCAGTCGGATGCCTGGGCAAAGTACCCGCACCTGTCCAATATCCTGGAGGATGAGCCAAAGATCCCGAAATACAACGTGATTACCAACAATGTTTTATACCGTACGCCGTCGATGAACATTGATCCGCTGGTTTCGCAGTATGGCACGGTGGAAAACAACATTGAAATTTCCAAAACCGACTCGTTTGCAAACTATAAAAACAAGGACTTTACCGTGGCGGAAGGCAGTGAGATCATCGAAAAACTGCCGGATTTTGAACCGATTCCTTTTGCGGAAATCGGCCGTAAGGACTATACGGTAGAGGATAAGTATGTGGAAAAGGATGCGGCCCCCTCGCTGGTGGCGCTGGCCATCGGAACGCCGAACGCGTATGCCAACGGCGCGAAAACCATGGTTGATCCTGAAAATCCGGAGGTACAGCCGATTGTGAAGGATGACCGCACGTTGGTGCCGGTCCGCTTCATTGCCGAGAGTTTTGGCGCTGAGGTCGGCTGGGATGAGGCAACACAGACCGTTACCATTACGTTGAACGGCGTTACCACGACGCTGGTGATCGGCAGCAAAGAGATGAAGGTTGGCGACCGGACGGTCACTTTAGACGTGGAGGCACAGACGATGAACGACCGCACCCTGCTGCCGCTTCGCGCCATTGCGGAGGAAGCGCTGGGCAAGACGGTGTTCTGGAATGAGGCGGCACAGCTGATCGTCATCAGCGACGGCGCTGTGGACGTGGACGTGCAGGAATGGATGCAGGTTCTGGAAATTAACTAAAGCAGCTACAGTTTTTCTTTCAATCTCCTTATAGAATGGGGACGTACCAATCGGGTACGTCCCCATTTGTTATAAAACAAAACACTCACCGCCAGCAAAGCTGATGGTGAGTGTTTTCTAAAATTTCAGCAGGTTGATAAAAAGTCCACCCTGCACGGTGCGGTTTTGGAATCCCCGCTGTCTTGCGGTAGAACAAAAATACCAATCTGTAAACGGCGCGCGGCTTTCAGTCTGGTTTAACATATCCCAGATTGCCTCAACGATCTCTTTGGTAAATGCCTCGTCGTCGGCCAGCCGTGTAGCCCACAGCTGCCAGTCGGTCTTTGTGCTGTCT
>CABSMD010000143.1 GCA_902478725.1 uncultured Clostridia bacterium | reverse complement strand
GCATATAGGCCGCGTAATAATCGATATAGCAATCAAACAGCTCCGATAGATTGGTGCAAAATACCGGCCAGTAATTCATCTGTACATTAATATTATGCCAATATCCCGCACTCCAGGGGGAACTGTCATAACGATTCCAGATCCCCTGCAAGTTTGGCGGCAGGGTCCCCTTCCTCGAAGAGCAGATCAGAAGATAACGTCCATATTGGAAATAGAGCTCTTCAAGATATTTGTTGTATGTCCCCTCTTTATAGGCGTTCAAAAGCTGGTCGGTCGTCACCTGTGGAATCGTCCCGCCGAAATCGACACGCACACGGGAGAACAGGTTTTGGTAATCCGCCTTGTGCACGGCAAGAAGCTGATCGTAGCTCATGGCGGACGCATCCGCTATCATCTGCGTCACCTTTGCGTGCGGGTGCGGATTTGACGCCAGCTTTTGTGTCCTACCGCCGGTAAACACCTTGCTTTCCAGCTGGTAATTGGTTCCGACCGCAACCAGGATGATTGCGCTGTCAGCGTTTTGCACCGTGATACTGCCGTTATCATTGTTTTCATCATTGCCGGCGGTCATGGTGCCTCCCTGCGGGATAACCTTGTACTGGCCTTCAAATTTCACCCCGTAATATTCCAACACCCCGGAAAGCGTGATGGTATCGCCCGCGGCGGTGACCGTTCCGGATTTCCCCATAAGATCCCCCGGCTCATATTGATATTCCCTAATATAGGGAATCGTAGGCCGTAGGGTAAACGATACTTTCCCGGACTGCGAAGCCGTAAGGCGGATCACCATGACCTTGTCGGGATAGCTTGTAAAGTACTCGCGGTTGTATGTTACGCCGCCGCAGTCATACCTCACATGTGAAACCCCATCATTAAGCACCAAGTCCCGGGAGTAGTTGGTAGGATTTTCATGGTTGAAATCAATGTAGGTCTCGGAAAAATTATTCAGGCCGCCTTTGTCATTAATGCGGGGCTGGGCAAGGCTGTTTTCGGTAATCTGAAGGCGTTCGGTCGTTGTTCTGCCAAAAACATTGACGCCCATATAGCCATTCCCCAGCGGAAGAGACCACTTTTCCCAGCCATCGTCCGCTATGTTTTTACTCCCGTCCCATTTGGACATATCCTCGTTGCCCGTTGGGGCCGGCTCGTCGTACCACAGCTTCAGCTCACGCTCCGGCGTCAATTTGTCCAAAGCCGCCGCAGAGGCTATATTGGTTGGTGTCATGCATCCCATGCATATAACTACCATGAACAAAAACAGACTCTCGCTAATTTTAAATCTCCTCACCTCATATCACTCCCATCAATAGTCCAACAGGCGCTTGATGACGCTTACTGCCTGTGCGCGGGTGGTGTTCGAACGTCCGTCAAAGGTGTCCGGCGTCACGCCCTTGATCAGGCCGATGCTCGCCGCCTGGTCTACAAAGGGTTTTGCCCATTCCGATATCGTGTCTTTATCCGCGAATTTATCGATTTCACCGCTTCCGGCTGTTTTGCCCACAAACGCGAGAGATTTTACGACAATGACCGCCATTTCTTCCCGGGTTATCAAGTCGTCAGGCCGGAAATACCCGTCAGAACCGACGATCAGCCCCGCGCTGGCCGCCGCGTTTACATACGGCGCATACCACTCCCGTTCGCTCACATCTACAAATCCAGCTGAAACATTGCTGGACAGTTGCAGCGCCTTGGCCACCAGGGTTGCAAATTCCGCCCGCGATATGCTTCGATCCGGCTCAAACGTCGTTTCCGTTACACCGCTTACAATACCGCGGCGGAACATCTCTTCAATATCATTTTGGGCCCAGTGACCGGCTATGTCCGTAAACTTTATAACCGGTTCCGTGCCACCCAGCAGCAGGCCGCTACTGCCTGTACTGTAAATACTGCCGTTCCCTGTCGTACCCGTGCCCGGTCCCGGCCCGGCCGGGGGATTTATCATGGGTTCGCTTGTTTTTGTGAAGGTAACCAGTTCTGTCAGATAAGTGGTATAAATAACAATGTCGTTACCGGCGTTCAGCTTGACGATTCCTCCGTTTGGTAGGGCGGCGTTTGCGGCTGCAAAGCTGTCCTCCTGTATGCTTCGGCTTACCTCTATACTGTTTCCGGCGCTGTTTTTATAGGCTACTGTCTTCCCTTTTTGGCCCGGCAGGAGCAGGCCGCCGCTCCAGCCATTGCCTGAAAGATTGGTTCCTTTTTCGATCCGCAGTACAACATTGCCCGATGCTGTTTGGGTATTCACCGTTAACCCCGGCATCGCACGCGCCGTATCGGTCTGCAGGACATAATTGGTCACGCCGTTTAAAAGCGTCAGCTCCCCATTGCCCACATCATAGTTCAGGTCGCCGGTTCCGTTGGCAGAAATCGTTCCGCTTGCAACCACTGCCGCTTTGGCATCTGCACGCGCTTCCTTCATCGCAAGTGCGGCCCTGTCCACGTCATACTGTACCGCGTCTCCGTCGGCCGCAACCAGCTCTGCCGCCGTTTTGGCTGCCGTCAGCGCATCAAGCACTGTCTGCGGGTACTGCCCATAGTTACTGCCAGCCTCCGCCTTTGCAAGAAATGCCGTCGCTTCCGCAAGCGTCGCGTTTAATTCGGTTTTGTCTGCAACAACAGGTGAAATAGTCAATTTCCCATGCCCCGCACTGAAGCCCAGATATCCTTCCTGCCCATACAAGTCCGCTTCGGTCATGGTTGTGCTATAAATCTCTGCTCCGTTCACCGTCACGATGAGCGCAACCTTATTCTCTTCCTCCAGGTCATACGCTCCGACGGTGACCAGGTATTCTTTCCCATATTCTATCGCGTTGTTATCAACCGTTTCGTAGATTCCGCCGCTACCCGCATATTTTTGGATATTAATGATATCTCCTTTGATGTCTACCATATACCCGCTATTGTTCGACCAGACCTTAGAATCCGGACTGCCCTGTCTCAGATAGATTCCGGCCCAGGTATCGCCTTCGATTCCCGCTACCTTCTCCAGCTTCATCTTGAAGGTGAATTCCGTATTTTTAAATTTACCGGCATTGTAGTTTGCCAGGGTAAACTCGGCGCCTCCGTTCGCTCCCAGCACCATCGAACCGTTGGTAAACGCCACCTTGTCCGGAGAGTTTGGTACCGTCCAATGGGTGGTGTCAGCCAGCAAAGAGTTGACCGCCATGCGTGAAATGTTCGTATCCAGCTTGTCGGTTGCGGTGATCTTTGAAAGGTTGAACTTTCTAATCGCGTTGTTAAGCTCCGTTACCGTTTCGTTGACTTCGTACTGGGATACCGAAGGATTGTCAGCCACCGACTGCGCCTGATTGATCGCGGCCTCCAGATCATCCTTCGCTTTCTGAGGGAATTGCCCTACTTCGTTACCGACAACCGCATCGGCCAGCAATTTGTTTGCCGCCAGCAGCGCTTCGCTGAGCGCGGATTTGTCAACCGGTGAAGTTTGCAGGATCAGTGCAGGCTGTGACTGGATCGTCTCGCCATAGAGCATATTGTGATCGTATGGAGTGACTTCGTACTTAATGTACCGACCCACATAGGATTCATCGATCAGCAGGTTCTTGCCCTCTTTTCCTGAAATCTTCGTGTAGGTGCCGTTTTCGCTGTTGCTGATGTACCATATAATCTTGGAAACGCCCTCTCTATCGCCATCCGGATCGGTAAAGGTATAGTTGGCCATCGCATAATTACCCTTTGACAGGACGCCATTGATCCGCGGGTTAGAGGCAGATGGTACACGACCGCCTACATAACGGGTAACGCCGTTGTCCTGATAGGACTGCAGACCAATGCTTGCAGTGTCTATATTTTCAAAATCCGGTATTGTCTTACGTACTTCAGCCAATCCGGCGTCTGTCAGTTTGAAATCCTTGCCGTATTCCACAAACATCGATTCACCCGACGGCAATTTATCATTATCCCGCCGGAATCCTGCGTTGCCGGTAGCATTGCCGAAATAGGGATCGCCGTCTGGTGCACCCTGCGCCACCTTGATCGAGACATTGTCGCGGAAAATGTTAGTTTTGGACGGCGCCATGGTCTTCGCCATATCCAGCAGCTCTTTCTTTTCCGGGTCGCTATTAAAATATCCCCTTGCCGTAGTGCAGATATTGCTGTTGAATATACGCCACATATCCTTCCACTGCGAATCCTTGTAGTGATTCACCCAAGTCTCACTTTCAAAGTCAACTACATTGCCTTTGAGCTTGCTCCAGGCGTTCGTGCCGGCTCTTGCCGTAGTGCAATCCATGATCCATAACCACCACATGCCCTGCTGATTGCCGGTAAACCCGGTGACGTTTCCTCCGTTGACCCAATCCTGGAACCAGACGGTTCGGGGGCTGTCAACAAAAATATTGTTCTCTATATGGGCATACTGCCCGCCATTTGTTTTCATTGCAAAGCTATTGTTGGTCGTCCCGCCCTGCTCTGTGGTCAGAGAACCTTGGAAAAAAATATTCCCGTATACGTATGGACCCATCGCTCCGTCGTCCCAGAAGATTGACTGCTGCCCGTATCCGCCGTATTTATTGCCAATATGGTGGAAATAATTGTTCGTAATCCGGTAACCCATCGCGCTCGGGTCGCGTCCCCAGTATATGGCGCCCATGTCCGACGCGTCCATGACGGCGTTGTATACCTCGTTCTTGTCAAATATGAGATCATTGCCGTTCATCGTTACAATCTGGTGTGGCCCGTCATAGATTTCATTGTTTCTTGCCGTTGTTCCTACGCCGTTCATAGCCAATGCCGGCTTATACGCATTGTACACGCGGGTGACACTGTGGATGCGATTATTTTCAGCCCGCATATTTCCGTTTGTCAGTGTCGTTCGGTTCCCTCCATTGATCGATATCCCGCCTGCGCCGGTATCATAGACATGGCTGTTTTTGACCGTACTGTTCGTTCCGCTGATCGAAATACCGTTGGATGAGGTGTGCGCTACCGTTACACCGTCGATCGTGAAACGGTCTACACTGGAAGCGTTGATACCATTGCCGACTGTATAACAAAAATTCAGATCTTTGACCGTTACATTGGATACGCTGTTAAACTGGAACATATTTGACTCGAGTGTGGATACATAGATCTCCTCTGTCGCCGCATCATTTGCGGGATAGAAGTACGCAATCTTGTTCGTGCGGTCGATATAGGATTCCCCGGGCATGTCGATCTCTTCTAATATATTCCAGAAATACAGCCTGTGGTTCGCCGATGGTGTATAAGAGGTGCCGTTTACGCTCGTCAGCGTCTTTGCATCCGTATCAAGCGAAGCGATCTTATGGGTAACACCGGCCCAGTCGTTTGCGATAAATCCGGTTAGATACAAGTCTTTTAACGATTCCGGCGACCACCTCGCCGTCCTGTTGTCCGTATCGGTATACTCTACGGTAAATGGTTTTATCTTATATTCAGCAGTGTCATATGTTGCCTTGCCCGTCCTCACATAGCCGGTACCCGGCTCATCGTTGGGCCAGCGCGATTTTTTCAGCGCTTCCCCGCCAATATAGATTTCAACTGGCTTGTAATCGCGCACCGTTTGCTGTGTTTCACTCGAATTGCTATCCGTCAGGGCATACCCGTGATCGGGGATCGGATCCAGGGTGCCCGGCAGCTCGCTCAGATCTATCTGCATGAGACAGTCTTTGGCCTGTTTATCGAGTACACGGTTTAAGACAGCAGCATCCGTTACCTTCGATACCCTGGAATTATTGATCTTTGTCCCGCCGATAAACCGAACCATCTCTCCGTTATATGCCTGGTACACGATCGGCTTGCTATCCGTGCCGGAATCCTGAGCGCCGAATGTGACCGCGCTGTCAAGCACGTAATCCCCGCCACGGATATATACGTTGATCTGCCCCGCCGGAAGGCTGTCTTTCAGCGCCCGAATGGTGTCCCGCGCCTTTGTCACCGAAGCGAAGGGACTTGCAAGTGTACCGGGATTACCGTCGTTTCCATCTGGGGCTACATAGAACTCCGAAGTCACCAGCTCTGTGCCGATTGGACCGAATGCGCTTGAGGTTACAGGCGTACCATCTTTCGGCTCTGCCTTCGAATGCGGGGTTGCAATGACGCGGATATTCTTTCCCATATCATCTTCGGTAGTAGTATAGGTCTGCTGCGTCGCGCCCGCAATAGTTATCCATTCATTGTTTACAAACCGCTGCCACTCGTAGGTGGTCGGATCTAACTCGTCGCCGTTGGGATCGTTCACTACGGCTGCCGCCGTCAGTGTGCTTCCCACCAAGGATGTACCCTCTATCCGCAAAGACTGGATAACCGGAGGAAGTTTTGTGTCACTCGTCCCATCATCCACCTCATAGATGAAGGCGCTTTCGATGTAGTATTCCATCTTGTTTCCTTCCATGTCGTTTTGACTATGGATGTAAATAAACGGAAGATTACCTCCTGTCACATGCACAGAGGGCACACTTGTCCCTGATTGGTTTTTAATCTCTTTGATTGCATATGGCGAGGTCTCCAACGTCATCCACTCCGTGGAGTTGGCCGGATAGTTCACTATCGGCCGAAACGGTTTAGAGATTTCTACGTTAACGTCTTCCATTGTTAAGCAGGTATAACCGGTTTGGGGTCTCCACAGACTCTCCACCTTAACCGGGTTGCTGCTCGGCTTTAAAGCCCTCATTTTAATCTTCATCGCATAGCTTTTTCCCGCTTCAAAGGTAATTCCAGAGGGGGCCACTGTTACAAGGTGGAAACCTTCGACGCCTCCTGCCTGTCTCTTATACACATCTCCGAGCCCACGAGACCGTACTAGATCTCGT
>CABSMD010000142.1 GCA_902478725.1 uncultured Clostridia bacterium | reverse complement strand
TAAGAGACAGCGTCGGCTGCACGACAGCATTGGACGCGGCGGTAGAGGTCGCGTTCACCGGCGTCGTCACCGGAGGCAGGCCGATCTGCATGTTTTTGCGTTGGATGACCGGCACCATCCGGTAAAACTCCTCCCAGGTCTGCGGGATGCCAAGCCCCAGCTCGGCAAAGATATCCTTGCGGTAGAACATCATCTCAAAGCTCTGGCTGTCCGGCAGCGCGTAAACCGCACCCCGGAATTTGAACGGCTCGAAGGCCGACGGGAAAAACCGCTTGGAAACCTCTTCAAAATCCGGAAACTGCGACAGGTCTACCAGCGCGTTTCGGATGGCAAAGTTGATCGGCTGATCGTTTGCTACCATCAGGGCGATGTCCGGCCCGCGGCCCGCAAGCGTCGCCTCGATCAGCGACCCCTGCACCAGTTCAAGTTGGACGTCGATGCCGGTCTCAGGCGTGAAATAGTCGTTCACCAGTCCACTGATGACACTGGCCTGGTCGCGCCCGAGGTTGACCCAGACCTTAAGCGGCTCCTTCTCCTCCACATCCTCGCCGCTTAGGGAATAGTCCTCAAAAAAGGAAGCCCAGAACATCGTGATCCCGTGCTTCATTCCCTGCCAAAGGTTTGCCTTGGCAACCGGCGGTTCGGTATCGGGAGAGAGCACGACGATATAGTCAAGCGACAACGGCTGCTCCTGTAATTTTAAGATCCACGCCCCCAGAGAACTGATGTTGTTTTTAAAGCTGTCAAGCCGGGTGTTGATGGTACCCGGATCGTCGTTTAAATCATTGAGCTGCACGGCAACGCGCTCCAAAAAGGCAAGTTCCTTGCCGCGTTTTTTGGTGATCCCCTGCAGGCGCTCCACCTCGTCGGTCAGCCGTTTGGCGTTCTCAGTCATGACAGAACTGAATTCGGGAATCTCCTTTTCGATCGCGTAATCGCGGTATGTATCCGGATCGGTGCCGGTGATCATGATAATCCGGCGGTAGATCTCATTGAGCTCATACACGCAGGTTTCCAGGTTTTCAAACGACGGGGCGATATCCCCCAAAACGTTTTCCAGCTTGATTTCGTTCTCACCTTTTTTCAGGTAAAAATAATAGGGTTCTTCCCCGCCCAGCAGGTTCATGTCCCACTTGGTACCATAGTCGAACCGAATGGTATCGACCTCGGCAAACGGTACCTCACCGTTGATATACAGCCGCCTGCTGGTGAACAGGCCCTCTAAGATATTTTGCATGTATTTGATGCCGATTTTATACAGCCCATCCTCCGGCACGGTAACCTTCCAGATGATCCACTGGTTGTTCTCCTTCCAGGTGGTACCGCCGATGGTGTTTAAGCGTATTTTAGACTTGTCGTATGGCTCAGTCAAGGGGCTGGTGCGGTCATAAACGGGGTAAAGCGAGGAATCCGACTTTAAATAGGGCTCCTCCGCCTGCACCTTAACCGTTTCGCCGCTGCTCCGCTTCGCCTGTGCGTGGGATTGCAGATACTGCTCATAGGAGATGGGCGGCTCATGATTGACCAGCTTCAGGTATTCCAACGCAAACGGTTCACCGTTCGTCTCGATCCGGATAATGTTACGCCCGGCGTTAAACTGAAATTTCAACTCTTCCTGCACCTTACCGGAGTTGTCCTTAAACAATTCCTCCTGCCAGTATTCCACAATGGCTTGGCGCGGGCGAACGTCATTGTCGCGCTTGTCGCGCGTGATGCCAACCGTGTCCTGCCACGCACGGCGGAACACGTTGCTTCGCACCTCGTTAAAGGGAATGGAACCGTTGATGGAAAGGGTCAGCTCCACATTCTTCCTCGACACCGCATCCGGTGCGTAACCAATTGCCAGCGAATACAGCCCTTCGGCCGGTACGTCCACCGACCATTCTACCACGGCCTCCTGCCGATGAAACCAGAGCACATCGCTTCGTCCGCCATATTCCGCAGCGCGCTCCACATCCCCGGACAGAACTGTGTAATTTTCGACAGCACGAAAAGTGACCGCCTCGCCTGGCCGGGGCAGCCCTTCCATGTTTGCTATATAATTATTGTAGGAATCCTCCCTGTCATAATCGAACACTACGGGAACAGAATATCCGGTATCCTTTGCAGAAACGGAAGCCATCGGCTGGAAAAGAAAAACGGCAGAAATAAGTAAGAGAAGACAAACGGATGCAGCCCTTTTCAAAAAATACACCCCCATGAATAAAGATAACAAAGCATTCTACTATATATGATATGAATAATTCCTAGGCAAGATATCTGTAAATGGCTAATTTAGCACAAGATCAAGATTATTATATCATCGGTTTTATACAAAAGCAATATGTTTTTTAAAAATTCATGATTTTACAGACCATATGTTTATAAAATTGGTATTATTCAATAAAAATTTTTTGAAATTTTCGTTGTACATTTTAGGCAAAACGGGTGCAAAGCAACCTCTGCAGCTGCGAATTCTCACGGGTGTTCTGAAGAATAGAACAAACGACGGGAACAGATTTCCTGTTCCCGTCGTTTTTATAAAAAAGGAGATGGAAGAAACTAAATCAGATCCAATAGTCGCCTGAGCAGGGAAGTTGCCTGCGCGCGCGTAGCGTTCTCCCGCGGTACAAAGGTATCTGCCGTCATGCCGCTGATGAGTCCTGCGCCCGTGACCGTTTCTACATAGGGTTTTGCCCATTCGGATATTGCGCCGGTGTCGGTAAAGTGTTCCAGTCCGCCGGAGCGTGCACTGCCTCCACCAAAGGCGTAGGTTTTTGCTACAATCACCGCCATTTCTTCCCGGGTGATAAGATCGTCCGGCCGGAAGTACCCGCCGGATCCTACGATCAATCCCGCCTTCGCCGCCGCGTTTACATATGGGGCGTACCACTCCCCATCCTGTACGTCCATAAAGCCCGCCGTCGCGCTGTTCGTCAGCCCAAGCGCCTTTACGATCAGTGTCGCAAACTCCGCCCGTGTGATGGCACGGTCCGGCTCAAAGGTGGTCGCAGTTACGCCACTCACAATCCCCTTCGCCGCCATTGCTTCGATGTCGTCCTTAGCCCAATGTCCGGCAATATCCATAAAGCCTGTTTTTGTATCCTCGGTAAAGAGTCCAAACCCGGGATTCGCCGCCCCGGTTGACGTATTGCCCTGATTACCGGCAGGTCCGGTATACACAGGCGCCGTAACCACCGGTGTGGGTTCGGACTTACGGGACAGCCTGACGGTATACACCTTTTCGGTTACCCCGTCCTGTGCCGTCACCGTGATCCTGGCCGTTCCCGGAACGGTAGTCTGCTCAATCACCATTGCAGCGTTCTCATCCGCCGCTTTTGCGCTCACTTCCCCCGTGCCGTCCACGGCCACGGTATAGCTGTAGCTTTCCTTTTCGGGCGAGAAACGGGGGATTGCTTTGCCGTCCACAGCGATTTCAGACAGGGTCGCATCATTCGACGGGCTATACATCCGCGCCACAAGCACCTCCCCCGCGCTTTGGAGGAGAAACGATTTGTTGCCATTGCTGTTTACCGCGTCGGGGATGGCCGTTGCTTTGCCATCCTTGACCAAAAACACGCTCTTTCCCGCGCCGCCGCTTACCGTTACTTGGAACGGCCCGCCCGGCAGCCCGATCGAGAAGGAGGTATAGATGTCTCCAAACACCGCTGCGCTGGGCTCACTAAGCGCCTTAAGCAGCGTCATAGTCCCCGCCGGCGTAGCGTTGGGAAGTTCTATCTTCACCGCAACACCGTTGACGGCCGCGTTCACTATCGTGCCCGCCGGCAAGCCTCCGGCGGCGTTTAGTAAAATCTCCCCACTGATACCGGTGAGGTTCAGTTCCAGCCTGCGTAACCCCTGCGGGATGGTAAGCGTACCCTGTGCAAGACCGGAGGTCATTGTTGTCACCTGCTGTTCCTTGAACGCCTCGTAGGCTCGGTCAAGCTCCTCCGCGGCAGACGATTCGCCGCCGGCCGGGGCTTCCTTTGCGGCCTGTACCGCTGCGGCAAATGCCGCAATCGCCTGCTCCGGATACTGCCCCAGGCCGGTTCCGGTCTGTGCGGATTCCAGCATTTTCTCCATACCCGCAACCATGATGGACAAAGATTTCGCGTCGTTAACCAGGCAGATACCTTCTGACTGTACGGTAACGCCTCTGTTTCCGTTGCTGTTGACCGGCGTCACCTCAAATTTGATGTAGCATCCAGCCTGTTCATCGGTGAAGGTGTAATCCTTACTGACCGCGCCGCTTATGGGTTGGTAAATTCCGTCCTTGGTATCCGAAAGCAGCCAGCGGTAAACGGTTTTTCCCTCCATGTCGCGCTGCGGGTCGTCGAACAGGTATGCGCCGTGAAGCGCCCGGCCCTCGCCAAGGGTTACGGCTACCTGCCGGGCGGCGGGTACGGTATGCACCGTATCCAGCCGTCCCATCTGCTCAAACGGGATTTCTGCAAAATCGGGTATCTTCTCCCGGATGGCTTCGTACGCCTCGTCGGTCAGCGTAAAGTTGCCGCCGTCAAAGTCCTTGAAATAGCCCTTTATTGTTTCGGGATTTTTCTCCCAATACAGGTTGCTTTCCTGTTCTGCGAGCACCTCAGCATTCGAAAGCTCACGCAAAATACGAATCGGCCTGGAGTCCTTCTTTTCATTTACATAGGCAAACACATTGTTTCCGAGCACATTGGACTGATAGACAAAGCTATCCATGTCCTCCATTGATTTAAGCCACGGCCAACGGTCGTAATAGGCCTGGTTGCCCTTGATTTCCTCCCATGAGTTTTTAAGCGTTTGCTCGGCGGCCTTATCATACCCAGCATCTCCCTTGGATACCGAGTTCTCAAACCGGCCGTCCTGCCAGTTAACCGTCCACATGATTTTAGGCACATCCACAAACAGGTTGTTGCGGAAGATGTTGTTCATCCCGCCGTGTACCTTCAGAGCCTCACCGCTTTGAATCCCCTGGCCGAACACATTGCCGAAGCACACCAGGTCGCAGCTTGCATCATCCGTAAACACCGCATTTGAAGCGTTGACACTACCCAATTGGTTGCCGATGTTGTAAAAATAATTATACCGCACGATGTTGCCGTGGTCGGACAGGTCACGTCCGGTATAGATCGCGCCCATGTCGGCGGCATGCATGACCACGTCATGGAAGACGTTGTATTCCATGATATTTTCCACACCGTTGAAGATGATGGCCGCGTGGGGCGCGTTGTAAAACTCATTGTGGCTTACAGTATTGCCGACGCCGTCAAGCTGCACGCCGGGACCATAGGAGGCTTTCATCAGCGACCAGTCATGGAGGGTATTGTTATGTACATAGTTGCCCGCAGGGACGATACTTTCTCTGTCCCCGCCGTCTAAGAACACGCCGCCTGTGCCGCAGTCATAGATCTCGCTGTTGGTAATTCCATTCTCCAAACCGCCGGAAATACTTATGCCCATGGACTCAAAGGTATTAATATCGCATCCGTCGATGAGATTTCCGGTTCCGCCGGAGATGGAAACAGCCATCTTCTTGCCCGCCGTCAGTTCGATCCCGCGCAGGGTGACATAAGACGTATTCACCATGGTTACCAGATCAAAATTCTTCTGGGTCATCTTGAACTTCGGCGCGGCGTTGGCGGTTTCATAAGGGTAAAAATACATTTTATTGGCCGTCCGGTCGATATACCATTCGCCCGGCTCGTCGATCTCTTCGTATACATTATAGACTTTAAATGGGATTCCCCCATTCGCTTGAAACTGTGCGTCATCCACTCCATAGAGCAGACTGTGGGTCGCCTCTACGGTTTTTGCCTGTGGGTCGTGGGTACCGTAGAAATACTCGGAGTACCATTCAAACCGCCAAAAGCCAAGCCAGAGGATGTCGGAGGGATTATGCCTCCAGGTGGACGGTATGTCGCTGTCATAGCGGATCTTGCTCAGCCCGGTGCCGTTTTGGGGATCGTCTGCGGGATAGCGCTCCGCAAAGCCTCTGTTGACAGTATGGGCGACCGGCCAATTCGAACTGGTAACATCGCTGTTCGGCCACTGGGAAAGCTTGAGAACCTGGCCGTCAAACAAAAACAGGGGAAGCTTGAGGGCGGAGTGGTTGTTGATCGGGATCTTCGCCATCTCTTCCATGCCGATCTCACTGAGGTCGGCAACCATGACCTTATCCCTCGCCTCTTTATTCCGAAGCAAATCCCGCATCTCGCCCTGCACCGGCTGGAATTTGGAAAAGTCGATGTCCAAACCACCGGATAGGGTTACTTTCTCACCGGGGTAGTTCCGATAGGTAACCGGAGAATCCGCGGTGCCGCTATCCTGTTCACTTAGTGCAAAGCTCTGGCCGATGTAATAGGTTCCGCCGCGCAGATAGATGGTCACGCCGCCTGCTGGCAGAACACCGGTGGCGTTGTATTCCCGAATTGCGTCGCGCGCGCGTTCCAGCGTTGCAAAGGGATGTTCCTCGGAGCCGTCGTTTGTATCATCGCCATCCAATGAGACAAAAAACTGGCGGCGGATCCCGCTGTCATCTTCAAGCTGGTAGGTGATCTGTAAGGTTGTATCGCCCGCAGGAGTCAGCACACCGGTAAACAGGTAGGGGTCTGTGAGCTCCAGCGCATTTCCGCCGAAGAGGATGCTGGCAATCCGAAATCCCTCCGCCGGTACGACACGCAGCTGGGAGCCGCCGCCCGCCACCGCAACGGTATCGCCATTTGCAAGCAACGCTCCGTCAAGCGTCGCGTCTCCCGTGCCACCTGCGATTGAAACAGAAAGCTGGTAACCCTGTAAAAAGACAACCTCCAACCGTCCGCTTTGCTCAATATAGAGC
>CABSMD010000141.1 GCA_902478725.1 uncultured Clostridia bacterium | reverse complement strand
TCGGAACAAGCTTCGCTTGTTCCGACGTGGTGACCCTAAGGGGATTCGAACCCCTATTACCGCCGTGAGAGGGCGGCGTACTAACCATTATACGATAGGGCCGTATTTTTGACGGCCTCTTTCGAAGCCGCCATAAATATCGATCGTTTATTATCATACCACAGTTCTACAAAATAATCAAGTATTTTTTTAATGATCGTGATGACAATCATCGCAGCAGCAATCCGTACCAAAGTCAAACTCCAACTCGATCGGCTCGTTGCAGTTCGGGCAGGTAATGCTGTCCTCATCCGTCAGCATCTCGCCGTCGACATAGATCTTTTCATCACAGTTCGGGCAGGTGATTTCAAAATAATCATCGTCGTCCTCATCATCGTCATAATCGTCTTCCAGCTCGTCACTAAATACCTCTTCCTCGACCGAACCCAGATCCTCGTCGATTTCATCGACCAGTTCTTCCAGGTCAGCCACATCGGACTGCAAGCCGACGATCTCATCTGAAATTTCGCCCATCGCCTCCACAATCGCTTTGAGCAGCTTTCCTTCCTTGGTTGTCGTGTCGATGTCTAACCCCTCAGCCAAACCTGCCAGGTAAGCAATCTTTTCATTTAATTGATCCATGTCTGCCTCCATTTCATTTGTGCGTTTTTTACACACGCTCCATGTATTCTCCCGTGCGGGTATCGATCCGGATGGTTTCCCCCGGCCCGACAAACAGCGGGACATTCACCACAGCGCCGGTTTCCATCGTAGCAGGCTTGGTCGCCCCCGTCGCCGTATCGCCCTTAAAACCAGGCTCTGTGTCGGTAATTTCCAACTCTACAAAGTTCGGCGGTTCAATCCCGAACACCGTGCCCTTATAAAAGAGCAGCAATACTTCCATATTTTCTTTTACAAATTTCAGCGCATCTCCCACCTGCTCCTCGCTGAGGGGAAGCTGCTCGTAGGATTCCAAATCCATGAAATAATACAGGCCGCTGTCATTATATAAATATTGCATCGTTTTTCGGTCAATATGGGCCTTTTCCACCTTTTCTGTCGGGCGGTAAGTCTTTTCCACAACACCGCCGGTGATGACATTTTTCAGCTTTGTCCTAACAAATGCCGCACCCTTCCCCGGCTTTACATGCTGGAATTCAACCACCTGATAGACATTACCGTCCTGTTCAAAGGTAATGCCGTTGCGAAATTCACCTGCAGAAATCATAACGTACCTCCATTTTTTATTCCTCTTATATAGTGTAATACAGAATCGCCAAAATAGCAAGAAAAATTTTACTTTACAGGGCGATCAACTCTTTTTTTGTACCTTTACACAAATTTTCTGCTGAATCTTGCCTGATTACGACCAAATCTTCAATTCTAACGCCGAATTCCTGCTCCAGATAGATGCCCGGCTCGACCGTTACCACCATGCCCTCTTGCAGTGTTCCAACGCTTTTTGGGGAAAGGGTTGGCTGTTCGTGAATCTCCAGGCCCACGCCGTGCCCCAGGGAATGCCCAAAACAATCTCCAAAACCCGCCTCAGCAATCCTATCACGCGCCGCCTTGTCGATCTCACACAGTTCCCTTCCCGGCGTCAGAGCGTCAAGCGCGGCCCGCTGTGCGTCAAGCACGATCTGATATACCTCCCTCTGTTTCTGCGAAATCGTGCCCAGTGCAACCGTGCGGGTCATATCCGAGCAATACCCCTCAAAGACACAACCAAAATCCATCAGGATAAAATCACCGTTTTGAAAGCGATATCCGCCCGGTTCCCCATGCACCAGGGAGCTGTTTTTTCCAGCCACCACAATGGTATCGAACGAGGATTTTTCCGCGCCGTGTTTTCGCATACGGTAATCCAGTTCCAGCGCGATGTCGCGTTCCTGCACGCCGGGTTTGAGCAATTCCAAAATTTCAGAAAACGCGAGCTGCGAGATAGCGGACGCCTTTTGAATCCGTTCAATCTCAAAGGGCTGTTTGATCATCCGCTTTTTCTCGATCAGGCCACTCACCGAAACAAAGGTGCAAAAATCCAGCTTTTTTTGGTATGCCGCAAGCTGGGAGCAGGTCATAACATCGCCTTCGTAGCCGATCCGGCGAAGGCCGTGTTTTTTGGATATGTCAGAAAGCGCCGCCGCATAGCCTTCTGTGACGATCATTAACTCACACGAAGGCGACTGCACACGCGCCTGCTCCTGATAGCGAAAATCGGTCAGTAAAAACAACCGGCCGGCCGTTACCAGACAGGCCCCGTCCGGCCCGCCGGTAAAGCCTGTCAGATAACGCAGATTCTCCGGCTTGGTCACCAGCAATGCATCGATGTTATGTTCCGCTAACTCCTGTTTCATAGAATCACGCTTCGTCATCCGCACACCACATCCAACGCGAGGCGGTAGCCCAATTTTCCAAACCCGCAGATCTGCCCCAGGCAGACCGGCGCGATCACCGAGTTAGACCGGAACTCCTCCCGGGCATGGATATTGGACAGATGTACCTCAACCGCCGGAACCGCAACGGCTTTGATGGCATCCCGTATGGCATAGCTGTAATGGGTATAGGCTCCGGGATTGATCACCAGCGCATCCGCCTTGCCATAGGTACGGTGAATGGCATCGATGATTTCTCCTTCCGAGTTGGACTGGAGGATGGTCAATTCAATTTCCTTCTCTTTCGCATAGGATGACAGCCATTGGTTTATATCCTCCAGCGTTTTCGAACCGTACACCCCCTGTTCCCGAATTCCGGTCATGTTCAGGTTCGGGCCATGTATCAAAACAACCTTTTTCATGCGATCTACCCCCATTTTAAGTCTACTGCTTCTGTATCTGTTTCAGATATATTTCTTTCATCTTCAGCGCATCTTCCGCCTGTGTGCCGGCAGACTCACAGATGATGACCGGCTCTAGCCCACGCTTGGCAATCAGCTCCGCCAATGGTTCATAGGCCGGTCCAAATCCTGTATCCCCCTCAAAGGTCAGGTGCTTTTTCTCCCCCATATGGGTAAACTCGATCTTACTGAAGTGGACATGCATCCGTTTCAGCCGGTCAAAACCCAGCTTGTTTTCAATGATGGCAAACAGGTCTTCATACGCCTCTTTCGTGGTCAAAATCCCCTGTTCGCGCGCGTTGACGTGGCCAAAATCCACCGTCGGCAGCAAAAAATCGTCGATCGAGCAGACATCGGCGGTTTCCGCTACGGTTCCAAGCTGATTGACCTTCCCCATCGTTTCCAGACAGATGGTCACGCCGCCATAACCGGCCTCGCGCATTTCCTTTAACATCCGATGCACCAGACGTTTGGAAAGGTCAATACCAACGGCACGGGTCTGTTTGCCCGCCGCACCCATATGCACCACAATCCGCTCCGCCCCCATCATCTTGGCGGCGTGGGCGGATTGAAGGACATAGCGTACGCTGTTATCCTGCTTTTCTGCCTCGGGCGTAGCAATATTGATATAATAGGGCGCGTGGATACTGAGGGATATGCCGCATCCCGCAGCCTCCTCCCCCAGTTTTTGGGCACTGTCGTCCGATATCTTCACCCCCCGCCCGCACTGGTATTCATAGGCGTCCAGCCCCATCCCCGCAATCCACGCAGGCGCCTGAAGGGAGGACTTGTTGCCCTGTTCAAAAAAGCTCTCCGCATTTCCGGCGGGGCCAAATTTGATTGCCATAGCTTCTCTCCTTTATGACAGCATCTATTTTATCAGAGGGCGCAGGAGGTCGGAAAGTTCCTGTGCGCACTGCTGCGGCGTTTTGCCATCTGTTATGTAGCAGATATCGCACGCCTCATAAAACGCGCGCCGGGACGCAAACAACGCCTCAAGCTCCTCCCGCGGTTTCCCGCTTCCAAGCGGACGGGAAGCGGTCTGCGCGATACGCCTGACGCATTCGTCCAGGTTTAATTGTAAATATATGGATATTCCTTTTTCATGGAAATTTTTCCGGTTACGCTCCGACACGACCGCGCCGCCACCAGTCGCGAGCACCACGCCATCCAAACACAGGATTTTATCGATCTGCTCCTCCTCCAGCCTTCGGAAATACGGCTCCCCAAAAGTCTGGAAAATGGCGGGTATCTCCATACCCGCCGCCTTTTCGATTTCACTGTCCGCGTCCACAAACGGCACGGCCAGGGCCACGGCCAACAGACGGCCCACCGTCGTTTTGCCGCAGCCCATGAAGCCGGTCAACACGATATTCTTCATAACGCTTTCACAAATTCTTCGCCGATCTGTTTCGCTTTGGCCAGATCATCCTCCGTCGGCTTAAAGTTGACCCGCATACCCTCTCCATATAGCTTGAGGCCCAACGTCTCGACCCGTTTGGACACGGTTGCAACCGCTTCCCCACTCCAGCCGTAGGAACCAAACACAAAGCATGGCTTACTACGGTTGGAAATCGCGTCGATGGTATTGCACAGGTTCATCACCGGCGCAAGTGCGTCACGGTTGATGGTCGGGGAACCCAGCATGATACCATCCGCCTCATGCAGCGCAGCAGAGGTTTCACCCATATCCTTTTTGATGATATCCACCAGCTCCACCTCGGCCCCCGCGCCTTGCGCACCCTCTGCCAACGCCTCCGCTAATCTACGGGTATAACCATAGGCGCTTACATAGGCGATCAGCACTTTTTTCGGATGGTTCTCATCGTTCCAGCCACGGCTCCACTCGTCATACTTTGCCATAGCATCCGCAATTCTCTCCCGCAGGACAGGGCCATGGCTCGGGCAAACGGTATCGAAAGCAAGCTCCTTGAGTTTCGCTAAGCCGTCCATCACATGCTTTTTAAATGGCCCAAAGATGGCTTTATAATAATACGCAAACGCCTCTTCATATTCTTCCGGATAGGTGATATGCTCATCGATCATACGGGTCTCGCAGTAATGCGAGCCAAGAAAATCACAGGTGAACACCATTTTGTCAGCTTTCAAATAGGTGAACATCGAATCCGGCCAATGCAGGAAAGGCGCGATAATAAACTGCAGCACACGCCCGCCGCCAATGTCAAGCGTGTCGCCATCCTTGACGATGATGGATTCAAAACTGGTATTGGAAATCCCCTTTAAATACATGTTCGCCGGTTTGGATGACACCACCTGGATGGAGGGATTCATCTCCAGCAGCTTATAGAGGCTGCCGGAATGGTCCGGTTCGGTATGGTTCATGACAATGTAGTCGATTTTCTCCACCGGCGTCACTTGCAGGATGTTTTCCAAATATTCTTCGAAGTACTTTTCATGCGCGGTGTCGACCAGCACCGTTTTCTCCCCTTTGACGATATAGGAATTATAGCTCGTGCCATAATCGGTGCGCATGATGATATCGAACACCCGCAGATTCGGATTCAGTACACCTACGCTGTAAATCCCATCTTTTATCTTGATTACTCCCATTGTAACATTCCTCCTGTGTAGTATAATAAAAAATTAACAAATCATTAACCGAGGTTAGTAAGGGGCAAAGCCCCTTACGTAAAATGATATAGGCAAGGCGGGCATGAACCACCGCCCCCCACTCCTTGCGGATTTGCGAGTGCCGGCTAAAGTAGCCGGCGCGAGGTGCAAACGAACAAATCCGAAATTTGTTGAAAAACAAAGTTTTTGAACAGGTTATAATAGAATACTCCCCATACAAAGCTGTATGAGGAGTATGCGTCAACTAAATCTTTTCAAAAGAATCCTTGCCTACTCCGCAAACCGGGCATACCCAATCCTCCGGAAGATCCTCAAAAGGCGTTCCCGCCGGAATACCGCCGTCCTCATCACCTTTGGCGGGATCATAGACATAACCGCACGCCATGCATTCATACTTATCCATTCGACAACACACCCTTTCTTTTTTAATACCCCTATTATATACAACTTTCGCCCAAATTACTATACCCAAATGTAAATTTTTATTGAAAAATTTTATTGAAACAGAATAAGACACACTTAACCGCAGTTTCACATAAAATAAACGTGAACGAAGATATAGGAAATGGAGGTATCCTTTTATGAATAAAACGGTCTTCGCAGTCATCGGCGGCGACCTGCGCCAAACGGCCGTTGCCAACGCACTGGCTGACGCCGGGTATGTCGTGCGGGCATTTGCGCTGGAGGATGGATTCCCACTATCGGACAAAATCATTCCCTGCAACAGCCTCTACGACGCAGTACTCGACAGCCACGCGGTCGTATTGCCCCTTCCGGTATCCAACGACGACCGGACCATCAACGCCCGGAATGAAACGATTCCCTTTTCTGAATTGTTTGCATATAACAGGCCATTGTACATAGGCGGAAGACTTTGTGAAAACTTTTACAATGTCGCAAATGAAATGAACTGCCAATGTATTGACTACCTCAACCGTGAGGAATTGAGCATTTTAAATGCCATCCCCACATCCGAAGGCGCCATCCAGATTATGATGGAGGAACTGCCGATCACCCTGCACGATTCCAACTGTCTGGTGCTCGGCTTTGGACGGATCGCCAAGGTTTTGTCCCACATGCTCACAGGACTGGGAGCACATGTTGCCTGCTGCGCCCGCAAGCACTCCGACCTCGCTTGGATCAGGACACTGGGGTATCGGCCGATGCATATTTCGGAACTGCCGGAAAACGTCAGGAATTTTGATGTAATCCTCAACACCATTCCCGCACAGATACTAACGAGGGAGGTATTGGATAAAACCAAGACGGATGTTTTAGTAATTGACCTCGCCTCAAAGCCGGGCGGTGTCGATTTCGAAGCCGCCAAGGAACTGAACATCAAAACAATCTGGGCACTTTCCCTGCCGGGGGAGGTGATGAGGTGACAAATCACAAGTTTGGTTGGACAATTTATATCGAATTTGAATAATGAATATATTGGAAATGTAGAAAGGAGTGAACTTAATGGAAAAA
>CABSMD010000140.1 GCA_902478725.1 uncultured Clostridia bacterium | reverse complement strand
AGGTGTCTTATTGTATGCTAAAAATGAACCGGGAAGAATACCTGCAAAAGGTGCACGCCTGCTGGCTGGGCAAAAATATCGGAGGCACGATCGGAACACCCTATGAGGGCAAGCGGGATATGAACGATGTGCAGGGCTTTAGCAGTCCGAAGGGGCAGATGCTTCCCAACGACGATCTGGATTTGCAGCTGATCTGGCTCTGCGCGATGGAAGAACATGGCCCACACAAACTGAGCGCCCAAATTTTGGGAGAATACTGGCTCAGCTATATCCCCGCGCCCTGGAACGAATATGGCATTGGCAAAAGCAACATGAGGTTAGGGCTTTTGCCGCCGATTTGCGGGGAATACGCAAATGAACGATGGAAAAATTCCAATGGCGCGTGGATCAGAAGCGAGATCTGGGCCTGCCTGTGTCCTGGTGAGCCGGATATGGCCATTCGCTACGCGAGGATGGACGCGATGGTCGATCATGGACTGGGCGAGGGAACCTACGCCGAACTGTTTACCGCCGCTATGGAAAGCGCCGCTTTTTTTGAAAAGGATATTAATAAACTGCTGGAGTTGGGATTGGCCGAAATACCGGAGGATTGCCGGGTAGCGCGCAGCGTTCGGCTGGCACGGGAGCAGTTTGACAAAGGAGTGAGCTTACAGGAAGCGCGCGAAGCGCTTGTGGCTGACAGCGCCGACCTGGGATGGTTCCAGGCACCGGCCAATGTGGGGTTTGTGGTGTTGGGCCTGCTCTACGGCGGGGGAGATTTTAAAAAATCGGTTCTGTACGCTGTCAACTGCGGCGACGACACCGATTGCACCGGGGCGACCGTCGGCGCATTGATAGGGATCATAGGCGGCATGGAGGCGATTCCGGCCGACTGGCAGGAACACATTGGGGACGAGATCGTGTCGGTTGCCATCGACCTATCCTGCGGGAGCCGCGCCAAATCCTGTACCGAGCTCACCAACCGAATTTACCAGTTGGTGCCGTCTGTATTCAAAGCCAACGATTGTTATATGGAGTTCACCGACGGAGAGACCGAATGGGTAGAAGGGGAGAAAGCCGGCTGGTTTAAGGTTCCGCGTCTGGCTCCGGCGAAAACTCCCTGGTCTTATGAACTGCCCGATATGGTCTATGCCGCAGGACGGGTGGAGTTTGGACGGGAACCGGTTGTTGCGCCGGGCGATAGTATTCAGGTCAACCTTCGTTTTATCAACCGGATGCGAGCCCCCCTTCCTCTTTTCTTCCGGTTGTATCTGCCGGAAGGATGGACGGCCGATGGATTCCGCAAATCGCTTTACCTGAATCATGAGTACAAAGAGGCAATCTGGAGCGTCACCTTGACGGCAGGCGAACAGGTGGAGCCGATCAACCGCACGGTCGTGGAGGTCACGACACCGGGCCGTCCGACAGTGGGGTATCTGCCCATTACCGTTTTGGGTTAAATACCAAGGAATCTGGAAAAGCAAAAGATTCTGGATACTGTATGGTTCTGGATAAAATCTGCTTTTAAAAGCAAAGAAAAAAAGCTGAGGCGGTTTTTCAAGCCTCAGCTTTTTTTTGCGCAACAACGGCGAATACCTGCGCATTATCGACCAGGCTTTCCAAGCGCAACCCCGCTTCGGTAACCCACTGATAAAACTGTTCCGGCGGCGCGAGCCGCGCTTCCTGTACGGTCGTATCCGACGCTTCCCTGTGCAGGTTATTGATCGCCTCTCTCCCCTGTGAATGCAGGATTGCTAAACGGCCGCCATCCCGCAGCATACCCGCAAGCGTTCCGACCGCCGCAGGCTTATCCGGAAAATGAGGAAACATGCTATAGCATACGATCAGGTCGAACCGGCCCAATCCAACCCTGAGCACATCCGCACAGACGAAACGCAGGTTGTCCGCCTGATATTTTTGTCCCGCCCGGCGGATCATCTGCCCGGCAAAGTCGGCACCGACGATTTCTCCGGCCGTTCTTTTCAGAAGGTATGGCGCCAAAACGCCGGTACCGCAGCCGGCATCCAGCACACGGCAGGACGGGCCAAAGGGGATCAAATCCAGCAGCCACTCGATTTTCTGAGGATCGTGCCGGGTCATCTCGTCCCATTTATCTGCAACCTGGTTAAAATATTCACGCTGTTCCATGACTTCTCACCTTAGATACGGAAAATACGATGACCGGAATCAAAACGAGCTGAATGATGATTCCGGGTATGCCCGCCAGCAGCGCGCCCCACAAAAACACGAACGGGTTTGGCAGATTGGCCATGAAAAAGGTGGTCAACACCCAGACCGCAAGCCCGGATACGAGCCGCCCGGCCACCATGCCCCCAACAAGAGAAACAAACATGGGAAACCGCTTTCGCAGCAGGCAGGTTACCAGTCCGTAAGTCATTAACTCAGGAAGCATATAGCAGAGTACCGGAAAAAGCGGCGGCATTCCAGTTAAAGAACTTAGAATCGGGGTAATGGCTCCGACTGCCAATGCGTATTTCCAATCGACAAAAAAGGCACACAGCAGGATGGGGATGTGCATCGGCAAAAAAATTTTACCCGCGTCTACCATATGGAAAAATTGCGGGATGGCCACGCCCAGCGCAACGAAAAAGGCGGATAGGATCAGATCTCTTGTGGTGTTTTTGTTCACAGAACAGGCCTCCATTCTTTATCCTACGCTTTCGCGCTTTATAACCCAGAAGTTTATAATGGGATCATCATAGCACATCGCGATAAAAAATGCAACCGGTTTTTGATTTCTATGTATGAAAAACCGGATCGGACTGCACAATAAGAGGATAGAGACAAAGAGGGTGAAAACAATGCAAAGAGAGAGATGGAGTTCGAGGACGACCTTTATTATGGCGGCGATCGGCTCCGCCGTCGGTTTGGGAAATGCCTGGCGGTTTCCCGGGATTGCCTACACAAACGGAGGCGGCGCGTTTTTGGTACCCTATTTTTTTGCACTGCTGAGTGCCGGAATTCCACTTTTGGCAATGGAGATCGCTATTGGAAAACGCTACCAGGCCGGTGCGCCGGAGGCGCTTGCAAAAATGAACAAAAAATTTGAATGGATCGGCTGGTGGGGAATATCCACCGCATTTTGCATCACCGCCTATTACTCTATCGTGCTGGCATGGAACATTGACTATATCGCCCTGTCCTTCCGGGCACCTTGGATGCAGCGCGCCGCCGAACAGATTTTTTCGCGCGATGTGCTGCAGGTATCCGGCGGACTGTTCGAGTTCGGCGGGTTCCGCCTGCCGGTTCTTGCCGCGCTTGCCGTGGGGTGGCTGTGCGTGTGGTTCTGTATCCGAAACGGCATCGAATCGGTGGGCAGGATCGTCAAATACACTGTGCTGATCCCGGTTGCTCTGTTGGTTGTACTGATTATCCGCGCAGCGACCCTGCCGGGCGCGCTGGAGGGCTTAAAATACTTTCTCGTTCCTGACTGGTCGAAGCTGGCAGACATCAATGTCTGGATCGCGGCCTATGGACAGATATTTTTCAGCATCAGTGTCTTTTTTGCCATCATGATCTCATATGGCAGCTATTTGCCGAAAGAATCGCAGGTGCCGTCCGACTCTATGATTATCGGGTTTGCCGACGCTGGAATCAGCTTTTTGGCCGGTCTTGCCGCCTTTGGAACGCTGGGCTACCTTTCGTTTGCAAGCGGAACCCCGGTCGCCGAGATGGAGCATACCGGCATGATGTTGGCGTTTGTGACCTATCCTGAGGCACTGGCGATGATGCCGGGAGGAACATGGGCGGTCATTTTGCTATCCATTGTCTTCTTTTTCATGCTGTTTACCCTGGCCATCGACTCCTCCTTTTCGATTGTAGAAGCTATTATTGTAGCATTTGTCGACAAATTTCATTGGGATAAACGCAAAACCACTGCCGGGGTATGCGTTGTAGGTTTTTTGGCAAGTCTTGTGTTTGCCACACATGCGGGATTGTATTGGCTGGATATCGTTGATCATTTCATCAATGATTTCAATCTGATCGCGGTAGGCTTTTGCGAATGTATTGCAGTTGGATGGATATTCGGAGCGGATAAGCTGCGATGCTATCTCAACAGTACCAGCGGGCTCAAATTCGGGCGATGGTGGAATTTTTGTATCAAATACCTCTGCCCGGCTATCTTTTTGTTCATCAGTCTGAGCTATATCGTGACAAATATACGAAATCCTTATGGAGGATATCCATATGCCTATCTGGTCACGGCGGGCTGGTGCGTGGTGTTTTTAACGGTGGTGTTCGCGCTGGTGATGCCACATATAAAATCTAAAAAAATGCGGGATAGATCTTGATTTCTTCTGAGCATTGGTATATAGTAAACAAAATAATATTTTGTGAGGTGTGCCAAATGCAGGTGTTTTCGGATGACGCCAGGTGGATCAAGCGGGATGTTCAGCCATCCAAGGAAGGGAATGGGGAGGCGGCGCCTTATTTTCGTAAGGAGTTTTATCTGGCAGAGGAGCTAGTGTCTGCAACAGCTTATATCTGCGGCCTGGGTTTTTACGAACTGCGGCTCAACGGGCAGAAGGCGGGTGACCAGGTTCTTGCACCATTGTTTACCCAGTATGATAAAACGGTTGCCTATGATGTGATCGATGTGACCGCCCTTTTGCAGAAGGGGAATAACGCGGTTGGGATATTTTTGGGAAATGGATGGTACAACGAGCATTTTAAAAACGCCTGGAATTTTCAAGACGCCGCATGGCGCGACGTGCCCAAGCTGCTGCTCCAGATTGACATATATTATAACGGCGGCCGGACACAGCGGATTATAAGCGACACCTCGTTTTTGACGTCCGAAGGGCCGGTTGGCTTTAATCAGCTGCGTATAGGCGAATACTATGATGCGACCAAAGAACAGACCGGATGGGACAGCCCCGGCTTTGATGATTCCCGTTGGATTCCTGCACGGCTGGCCGCCGCACCGGGTGGGACGCTTCAGACATTTGACATGCCGCCGATTCGTGTGACGAAGGTTTTAAAGCCACTTGCCTGTATCCAAACAGGGGAGAGATGGGTCACGGATTTTGGTCAAAATATCTCCGGCTGGGTTCGCCTGTCGGATACCGCGCCCGCAGGAACTACCGTACAATTCCGATATTCTGAAAAAATCCATCCCGACGGCAGCATCGACCAGGATAATATCAACGTGCACCATGAGACCGGCGGCCTGCCATTCCATACAGACCGGTATACCTTCAAAGGAGAGGGAATCGAAACATGGGAGCCCAGATTTACCTATCACGGCTTCCGCTATGTGGAGACCAACCGAAAGGTAAACTTGGAAGCCTGCGTGGTACATACGGACTTAAACAGGATTGGAAATTTTTTGTGCGACAATCCGCTGCTCAACCAAATTTACGAATGTGCGCTCTGGTCCACCCTGACCAACTATCATGGAATTCCAACGGATTGCCCGCACCGGGAAAAGAACGGCTGGACGGGAGACACGCTGCTGTCTGCGGAGCAGATTCTGTTAAATTTCGATGTCAGTTCTTCCTATGAAAAATGGTTGCGTGATTTTCAGGACGCGCAGCGCTCAAGTGGACAGCTTCCCGGTATCATCCCAACCGGCGGCTGGGGATTCAATTGGGGCAGCGGCCCCGCATGGGACAGCGCCATTGTTCTGTTGCCGTGGTATATCTATCTTTATACCGGCAACGAGGACATTCTGGAAAAATTCTATGATAACATGACCTCTTATGTGGACTATATGGCTACCCGGGCGGAAGGGTATATTGCCGCATTCGGGTTGGGCGATTGGTGCCCGCCGGCGGTGGGGAAGGACTATCCGGTCTGTCCTGTCGCAGTTACAGATACCGCTTATTATTATGTTGATTGTTTGACCCTTTCAAAGATTGCAGATATTCTTGGGGATCCAAAGAATGCCGCCTGGTATGCCGGCGAAGCCGGGAAAATTAAAGAGGCATTTGTAGAAACCTTTATCGATCCGGAGACCGGCATCGTAGCAAATGGTGTCCAGACCGCGCAGGCCTGCGCGCTCTATCAGGGGCTTGTGCCGGGAAATTTGCAGGAAAAGGTGTTTGCCCGCTTGGTGGATGCGGTGGAAGCCAAGGGCAGGCATCACGATTGCGGCATTTTGGGTATCAAATATTTGCTAACTGTATTGAGTGAATTCGGTCGGCATGATCTGGCCTATGCGATTGCTACCCAAACTGATTTTCCAAGCTGGGGCCTGTGGATAGAGCAGGGTGCGACCACCCTATGGGAACACTGGGGCGGGACGGCTTCCCAAAACCATCATATGTTCAGCAGCATCTGCGACTGGTTTTATAAATATGTAGCAGGCATCCAGCCGGATGAAGCCAGTCCGGGATTTTCGCATATTCTATTCCGTCCACATATCGCCGGCGGCCTTACGGGTGCGCAGGCAAGCCATGAAAGCTGCTACGGCAGGGCAGCGATCGAATGGACAATCAAGGACGGTAAGTGCACTATATCGGCTGAGGTACCCTCTGGTTGCAGCGCGACATTGACCCCACCACCGGAATGCGGGGAGAAGGAAATTTTATTGTCGGAAGGTTTGCATAATATGGCGTTTGATATTCTTTGTTTAAAATAGATGAAATATTCGGTTTTATCGTGCTGGAATTTATAATTGAAATATAGGATAAATGATTGACAAACAAAATAATCTTTGATACTATTTGGAGAGAATGGCTTTGTAAACGATTTCATACAGATATAAAGCCATACTTTATTTCAATTTTTAGGAATGGGAGTTTGAATGTTATGGGCAAGAATGCTGGCATTATCGGATTCGGCGGTATGGGGAACCATCATTTTAACAACATTGCACAAATCGATGAAATGAACGTGACGGCTGTCTACGATATCAATCCGGACAAGGCGAAACTGGCGG
>CABSMD010000139.1 GCA_902478725.1 uncultured Clostridia bacterium | reverse complement strand
TAGATGCTGACGGCATAGCGGATGATGTTGAGCATCTCGCCGGCGTTATAGTTTTTAAACGAAAAACCGTTGCCGGTCAGGCGGAATTCGTCAAACGCGGTCACGGTGTCGGCCAATCCGCCTGTTTCCCGCACGATTGGGATACACCCGTATTTCAGTGCGATCAGTTGGCTGAGGCCGCATGGCTCAAACAGTGAGGGCATCAGGAACATATCGCTGCCCGCGTAGATTTTTTTCGCCAGCACGTTGGAGAAGGTGATACTTGCCGATACCCGTCCCGGATATTTGTTGGAAAAATAGCGGAACATGTCCTCGTAGCCGGGATTGCCGGTTCCTAAGACAGCGAACTGGATATCCGTGGTGTTTAACATTTCTTCCAATACATTGGCGACAAGGTCCAGCCCCTTCTGCTTTTCCAAACGTGTAATCATCGAAAGCAGGGGAAGGTCTGCGCGCTGCTCCAGCCCCAGCTCCTCCTGCAGCTTTTGCTTATTGAGCTTCTTTTTATCCATGGTGCGCACTGAATACCTGCAATAAATATCCGGATCAACGCCGGGGGAGTAGACAGAATAGTCGATGCCGTTTAAAATACCGGTAAGGCAGTCTTTTTTCTGCGCGAGCAGACCGTGTAACCCTTCACCGTAAAATTCATATTGAATTTCCTGCGCATAGGTTTTGCTTACCGTCGTGATTGCGTCGGAAAAGTTGATGCCCGCCTTCATAAAGGATATTGCGTCGTAAAACTTCATCGTGTCCTCGGTGTAATAGCGGTCGTCGAGGGACAGCAGCTCGTTCAGCGTGGTTTTGGGGAACACGCCCTGATATTTTAAGTTGTGGATAGTAAACACGGTTTTGACGCTGCGCAGTCGTTCATCCTCTCCATAAAACTGCTTGAGCAGAACCGGAATCACGGCGGTCTGCCAATCGTTGGTGTGCAGAACGTCGGGAACAAAATCCGGCAGATGACGTACAGCCTCCAAAACCGCGCGGCTGAAATAGGCGAACCGTTCACCATCATCATAGTACCCATACGCGCCGGGGCGCTTAAAATAATATTCGTTATCGATGAAATAAAAGTCGACGCCGTCCCATTCCAGATGCTGCAGCCCCACATATTGGTTGCGCCAGGATACTGGAACGGTGAATTCCGCGATGGTCTCCATCTGTGCTTTGAAATGCTCGGGGATATCAAAATATTTTGGGGTGATGACCCGTGCGTCCACCCCTTCCTGTTTTAAGGCTTTGGGTAGGGAATACGCCACGTCGCCAAGTCCGCCGGACTTGAAAAAAGGGTAGCACTCCGAGGCACAATATAGTATGTTCATAGTTCATCTCCATTCCGCCGTCCATGTAGGACGGCATAGATTGCCGACGATACCGCGTCCTGCAATAAAAAGGCATCGTCAAATCCGGCTAAATGGCGTTATCGAATATGTTATTGTAGTTTTTACGCTCAATCACGATCGGAAAATCGCTTGTTCCGACGATCTGTGTGTTTTGACTGATGGACACGCCCTTTTCCACAATAACATTGGAAAGCCTCGCGCCCGCCAGCACCGAGGCGCCTTGCAGGATGATACAGTTTTCCAGCACCGCGCCCTCCTCAATCCGAACAAACCGCGAGATGATGCAATTTTTGACGCTGCCGTCGATCCTGCTGCCGTCCGCGATCACACAGTTATCGGTCTGACAGTTCTGCCCGTAGAGGGCAGGCGGGGAGTCCTTGATCTTGGTATAGATAATGCCGTTTTGGGTGAACAGCTCGGAACGCACCTCATTATTCAAAATGTCCATGTTTGCATTGTAGTAGGCCTGCACCGAGTTGATGCATTTCACCGAACCGTCAAACCGGTATGTACCGGTTGCAAACAGATGCAGGTTGGAGTATAGAAAACTATTGAAGTTGGTGTGATCGCCTGCGCGCACCGCCCGGTAGATCAGATTCATCAGGATGCTCTTTTTCATAACGAATATTTCCATACAAATATTCGCGTTTTTTAAAATACCGATGTTTTTGCTGACGCCTACCACATGGCCGTCGGCGTCGAGGTTTAAAGTCGCACAGTTCAAAAATTCGCGGTCGGCATTGCCGGTGTTGTTATACACGATGGTGATATCATTGCCGGATTTTTCATGCTGGGCGATCACTTCTTTCAAATCGATATTGCAGATCATATAGGAGGAGGCGATAATCACATCCTGCGTTGCGCTTTTTTGCAAAAATTCCATGTTGTCGCCAAACATCTTGACATCATAGTTCTTATAACCGATCAGGCTGTGGTCAAACATAAACAAACCGCCGATTTTGCGGTTTAAATCCCATGGCTTTCCGGTGCTGATATGGTCAACCAGGGAACGGGTATTTTTGCTGATGAACACGCCCACGCTGGTAATGTTTGCGTTTACAATGTTGGAGAGGATAAAGTCGATCACCCGGTACCGTCCGGCAAAAGGGATGGTTGCGATCGGCCGGAACGCCGTCAGGCTGCGAATATCATTTTCACTCTCCTCCAGGTTTAAGATTGCCATATAATTTTTAGCCATACTTCCTCACCATTTCTGGCGCCAAAGAACATTTTGCTCCAAGACGCGCGTATTTTTGTATAGCATTGTTCTTATCCTACCGCTTTTGCGTAGCTGTCCGAGGCGATCTCGCTGTCTTCCTCTACCACCTCGATGCTCTCGCCGTCACCGATCTCGTTTTTGCTGTGGACAAGAACGTGGTTACAGAGTATCGCTTTGCGGATAGCAACATCGCTTTCAATCACGGTGTCGGACATAATGATCGAATCCCTGACCAGACTGTTTTCCAATATCGTCACGCCGGGAAAAATGATTGAGTTTTCCACCGTGCCATGAATCTGACATCCTTCTGAGATCAAGGAATTGCTGATCTTGGCAGTCGGCCCGACATGCTGCGGCGGCAGGTCGCTGCTCTTGGTATAGATCTTCCAACTGTCGCTGAACAGGTCCAAGTCGTTGTCCGGGCGGATCAGATCCATATTGGTGTCCCAGATGCTCTCGATCGTCCCAATATCCCGCCAGTAGCCCTCAAACCGGTAGGTATACAACTTTTGAAAGCTGGTTAACATGGCGGGAATGATGTTTTTCCCAAAATCATGCGCGCTTTCTCCGTCCGCCTCGTCGTCGATCAGAAAACGCTTTAAGGTTTTATAGTTAAAGATGTATACGCCCATAGAAGCCAGAGTGCTTTTCGGCTTTTTGGGCTTTTCCTCAAATTCAATGATCCGGCCGTCAGCGTTGGTATTCATAATCCCAAACCGCTTGGCCTCCTCGACGGTGACGTCGATCACGGCGATGGTCGCGTCCGCCTCTTTTTCCTTGTGATACTTAAGCATTTTGCTATAATCCATTTTATAAATATGGTCACCGGAGAGGATCAGGACATATTCCGGATCGTAACGATCCAGATAGCCGAGATTCTGATACACCGCGTTTGCGGTGCCCTTGTACCAGGTGCCAACCTTCTCGTCCATATAAGGGGGCAATATACTCACCCCGCCGTGGTGGATGTCGAGGTCCCACGGCGTACCGATCCCGATATGGGCGTTTAAATCCAGCGGCTTATATTGGGTCAAAACCCCTACGGTGTCGATACCGGAGTTGGAACAATTGCTGAGTACAAAATCAATGATCTTGTACTTGCCGCCAAAGGCGACCGCGGGTTTCGCGACATTCTTGGTAAGCGCACCTAAGCGGCTACCCTGTCCCCCTGCCAGAATGAGTGCCATCATTTCTTTTTTTACCATGAACCTTCACCTGCCTATCTTTTTTGTGGTATGGTTAAACCTTGGTTTCAATATACAAGCGCCCAATGGAGGCACGTCGATTTTAATATGGAAGTTGCGGTCATTGTATTCCCCTGCCTTCGGTTCGATAAGCCCCTCATTTATCATGCCGCCTCCGCCAAAGCGTTTCGCGTCGCTGTTAAAAATTTCAACGTAATCGGTGAAGCGGTCAATCCCGACTGGATAGTTTGGGTGCGGGACAGGGGTAAAATTGAACACGAAAATCAAAAAATTTTCTGCATTCTTGCTCTTTCGTAAAAAGGAGATCAGGCTTTCTTGATAGTTGCTGTGGTCGATCCAGTCAAAGCCCTCGTAGCTGTGGTCAAGCTCCCAAAAGGCCGGTTCGCTTTGGTAAAGGGCGTTGAGCTCCCGGACATAGCTTGCATAACTGTCATGCGCGGGATAGGAAAGCAGCTCCCACTCTACTGATTTGCCATAGTCCCATTCGGTAAACTGAGCGATTTCGCTGCCCATGAACAGCAGCTTTTTGCCGGGATGCGCCATCATATACGCTGCGAACAGCCGGGCGTTGGCAAATTTTTGTTCATAGGTGCCCGGCATTTTATCCACCAGCGATTTTTTGCCGTGTACCACCTCGTCGTGCGAGATGGGCAGGATATAGTTTTCGGAAAATGCGTACATGAACGAAAAGGTAATCAGCCGGTGGTTGTATTTGCGAAAATAGGGGTCCAGCGACATATATTGCAGCATGTCGTTCATCCAGCCCATGTTCCATTTGTAGTTAAATCCCAGTCCCCCCAGATAATCCGGCTTGGTCACAAGCGGCCAGGCGGAGGATTCTTCAGCGATCATCAATGGGTTTTGGAAGTGCTCAAATACCGCTTTGTTGAGTTTTTTCAAAAATTCGATCGCCTCAATATTTTCAAATCCGCCGTTTTTGTTGCGGATGTCAAAATCCTCCCCTTTGCCGTAGTTTAAATACAGCATGTTTGAGACCGCGTCCACCCGGATGCCGTCGACATGATAAATATCAAACCAGAAAAAGGCGTTTGAAATGAGGAAGGAGTGCACTTCTTTTTTTTTAAAAAATAAAAGTGCGCCGTCCCCCAGCCGTGATTTTCACGCAGTTTCTCGTTTTCACATTCATACAGATAGGAGCCGTCAAACCGGTACAGTCCGTGGGCATCCTTGCAAAAATGCCCCGGCACCCAGTCGGTGATGACTCCAAACCCGGCCAGATGGAGCTTCTCTACAAAGCATTTAAAATCATAGGGGGTTCCGTAACGGCTGGTCACTGCGTAATAGCCGGTCGTCTGATACCCCCATGAACCGTCAAAGGGATGCTCCGAAACCGGCATGATCTCCACATGGGTATAGTGATACTGGCGAAGGTGGGGGATTAACCTGTCCGCAATCTCGCTATAGTTCAGAAACCTTCCCGCCTCGTCGGTACGCCACGACCCAATATGTAGCTCGTAGATATTGAGGGGCTTGTCATATTGCTCTGTTCGATTGGACATCCATCCCTCATCCGACCATAAAAAATTTGACACGTCATAGACCACGGACGCGGTATGGGGGCGTAGCTCGCCAAAGAAGGCGTATGGGTCGGCCTTCATCAGTGCTTTTCCTGTTTGTGGTTTGATCCAGTATTTGTAAACTGTTCCTTGAGAAATCCTCTCGACCGTACAGGACCAAAATCCATTGTGGCTGGACATCGGATCGGCCTCCTCGTCCCAGCCGTTAAAATCCCCTACGACAGATACTGCTTTCGCGTGCGGGGCCCAGACGGTAAAGCAGACGCCATTTTTACACACCCTGCTTCCTAAAAAGCGGTACGAGGTAAAGTGGGCGCCATCGCAGAACATACGCTCATCCACCGTATAACCTGCTGTTTTGTCATTTGTCAATGCTGTCCACCCCTTTATAGTTACTTTTGCCTCCTGATAAAAGGCATATAGATAGCCTATGCATATGATTTTCAAAATATAACGTGTATTTTGATGGTATTTTTTATCAATTTCACCCTATAATAATTTCAGTCAGACCATTCCATTTCTCAGTTGCTTACATTGTATCACGTTCTGGTTAAAAATACAATTAATTCGTCCTGTTTCAGGTAAAAAATTTGTAATAGAAAAGTAATATTATTCTGCATAAAAATAATGACAAATGAGAAAAAAAGCGGTATAATAATTTACGTATGCTTTTAAATCAGGACAGACGGGGGTGAGCTGGCTTGGAATCGCTGTTTCAAAAAATCAATATACCAATCACCGAATACTTCCGTATTATGGATATTTTCGATATATTGCTGGTGGCGTATGCAATATATCTTTTGATTATGCTCGTAAAAGAAACCAGGGCGGAACAGCTGATCAAGGGGATCATCGTTGTGGTCATCATTATGCAGCTAAGCCAATGGTTACAGCTGAATACGATTTATTTTGTACTGAAAAACACCATGCAGGTGGGCGTCGTAGCGCTGCTGGTGGTGTTCCAGCCTGAGCTGCGCCGGGCGTTGGAAAAGGTCGGCCGCAGCAAATTTGGTTTTACGGTGAATGTAGACGATCAGGAAAACCAGAGTACACAAAACACCATTGACGAGGTGTGCGCGGCCTGCGAAGCACTTTCAAAGACCAGGACCGGCGCTCTGATCGTATTGGAACGCGAAACTAAGATCAGCGATATTATCCGCACCGGCATTCCATTGGAATCATTGGTGAGCCGGGAGCTTCTGGTAAATATTTTTGTACCGAATACACCGCTTCATGACGGTGCTGTCGTGATCCGTGACAATACCATCAAGGCGGTGGCCTGCTTCCTGCCGCTGACCCAGAACGAGGATTTGAGCAGTGAGCTTGGCACCAGGCACCGTGCCGGAATCGGGATCACCGAAAATTCGGATGCGGTGGTTGCAATTGTTTCCGAGGAGACGGGGACTATTTCGTTTGCCGAAAGCGGTAAGCTGACCCGTCATCTCACGCCTGACAGCCTGCGCAAGCTGTTGGTGCGCGCTTTGCACCCCGAAGTGCAAAAGAGCAGGAACCCCAAAAATCTGCTCAAGCGAAGGGGGAAAAAGAAATGATGAAGTTCTTTAAAACCAACACGGCGATCAAAATCTTTTCCCTG
>CABSMD010000138.1 GCA_902478725.1 uncultured Clostridia bacterium | reverse complement strand
TGTTTTGACCTGATCTTGTGTAGACACTATTTAGAAAAACTTAAAGAACATTTGCACAACGAGGCCGAGGAAAAAGCATATAAGCGCCGACAAGAGAAGATTGCGGTATTGCAAGTGCTTGCGCCTGCGGTAGCTTTCATTTTGGGTTTGATAGTAAAGCACTTTCCCGGCATCGTTACCTTGGCGTTTGAACGCTTTCGGAATCGGATCCAGTAATGCGTCCATGATTCGGCACATCAAACAACGTTTCAATCGCTTCACCTCACTTTCAAGTTTGTTTATCCAATAATGAAAAAGGAAAAAACAATCATTATTCCAATTACCTGTCCGGCATATTGAATTGCCCTTTTCTTTTTCACGATTCCGCTGATAGATAGCGCCAAGGCGGCTAGAGCTGTGATTAACCGTATTGTTTCAAAAGTCATGCAATTTGTTACCTCGCTCTCGCTTTTCGGAGTAGCATCAACATTTTTGATTGAAGCGTTTCTATTTTTGCTTTAACAGAACGGTGAGACCGGAAACTGTTCAAAACATCTTCACCGAAGTGTTTAACAGATACTGCCGAAAGATATTCGTCCAGCGTGTCAAATGGAGCAAGCCTTTTGCATTCCTCCGCCCACCGTTCAGACGGTGTTTTGTGCAGCCGAAACCATTGCTCCATAAGTAAGTTATTCGCCTGCTGTTGTGTCATTGATCTGATTTCCTTTCTGCTCCTCGGGCCAGAAATATTTCATAGATAAATGCAAAAGCGCATACGGCTCATGCTGCTGAATCCGACGCACCATTTTCAAGATTTTGTTCGTTCTGCGCTCCATTCCTGCGCCAATAATCCCGCCGAGGATTGCCCCTGTGAGTAAAGCGATGTAAAACGTAGTGTTCATCTCTCTTTCAGCTCTTTGAGCACTAACGGAAACATAAGTTTGATTAACGCCTCCTGCGTTCTTTAATTTCATCCCAAAAATCCAAACAGTCTCGCCATCCATCCATCATAAAAAACCAGAATACAAACACTATCAAAAGCATCGGTATAAAAAGACATAGTGCAAAAATTACAAGTGCTGACATATTTACCTTCTTAAACAATCAGTTTGATAATCTCAACCAGCATAGAGGCGACTTGCGGCAGAACTTCCACTTCTGTTTCGCTGGCCGCCTCTTTTGATGCCCGCTCTACAAACGCGAGCAGCGCGTCGGTTAGGCGATTGATTTTTTCAGTATCCATCTCTTTCACCTCCTGTTCCGCCAGTTATAAATGAATTGGCCGTATCCTTATCAGAAGCCCTTTCCGCAATTGCAAAATAGATCATTTGCTGCCGCTGGTCTCGTCCGGCGGCTCTTTTTCTACAGCTATGCCAAGTACCGCGTTTAACCGCATCGTTGTCGTTCGCAATGCGTCAATCTGTTCTTTTGCCTGTTGAAGCAAATTCATGATTTCTTCATTGTCGAATTTTACATTCATTATCATCTCTTTCACCTCCTCACTTCTCATCTCTCTGCCCGCCCGAGCAGGTAGTCAGTGCACCTCCTATGTGCTATACTGCGAAAAGAAAGGAGGTGTTTAAAATGGAAAATTCAATGTTTCCCCGAAATTGTACGGAAGCCCTTGCCATGTTATATGTACAAAACATGAGTTCCAATGGCGCAACTCCCGAAGCAATGTGTCAATTATATTGGGATGCTTATTTTCGTATAAGCAATTCTTTCGAATCTGCTTATGAAAATGCCAAGGCTAAATACAGCAAATAACCTTTGCCACTTGCACCATTACCTGCGTTAAATCACAAATAAATGGCACAGGCAAATCCGATTCATGTGAACGCTCGGAGAGTAGTTGCAGCTGCTTTTCGAGCGTTTCTCTTATCTGTTGATTATCCATCTCTTTCACCTCTTCTTTCCGTCCGCTTTATGGGACACTATTTGTCGGATAATGTAGGTATAGGAATTTCCAAAATTTTGCTGATGCTGGCGACAATACGCGGCGTTGCGATTCTTCCGACAAGAATTTTGTGAAGATAGCCCGTATCAAAATATAGTCCAGTATCTGCACGAACTTCTGTGATTAGCCATTCTTGGTTTTTGTCAATATCTACAAGTCTTTTTTTTATTTCTTTACCAAAATTACAAAGTTTTGACATTACGCATAATTCACCTCCATTCTTATTGACAGTTACCGAAAAACGTAATAGAATAAAGTTGCATCAAAATTCAGTTACTGTTTTCGGAACCCTATGGCTTATATTATAACCGTTTTCGGTAATATTGCAAGGGGTTTATTCTTGTTTTCAGTAATTTGTGACTTTGCACAATCAGGAGGCCCCGATTTATGTGTAATATGTACTCTATCCTTCAAAAGCTTTGCGCCCAAAAAGGAATAACGATAACCGAAATGTGCAGAGCAGCTGGTGTACCACGTAGCAGTGTAGGGAATTTGGCGACTGGGAGCACACAGCAACTTTCAGCTAAAAATATGCAAAAACTTGCGACCTATTTTAACGTGAGCGCAGATTATCTTCTCGGAAACGAAGAAAAGCCCGCCGGCCAAGAGGCCGACGAGCTTATAAAAAACGATCCCCTCGCTGGTCAACTTTTCGCTGCATACGGCAAGGTAAAGGAAGAGTTTAGCCAAGCTGAGATTGATGATATAACAATGATTATGGAAATGATAGCGGAGAAAAAACGCAGAAAACGCGAAAAAGGAGAAGAATGAGAAAATGAATGCCACGGTTCCTCTTGACGAATTGTACGACAATTTAGATCAACAAGGAATAGAAGTCTTTCATTGTTCCACAAAAGAAGTTGTCGCAGTTGCAGAGCCATCCGGCTATCTTTGCATTGACCCCCAAAAAGTAGAAAGCACTGAACACGAGCGTGAAATCCTCATTCACGAAGAGGGCCACTTTGCCACGAACACCTTTTATCAGTTGGACAGTCCGTACACGGTGCGAGAACATCAGGAAAACATCGCGGTTCGCTACGGCTTTAAAAAATATTATTCTGTTGAAAAGCTACTGTCCTTGATGGAAGAAGGCTACACAGAGGTTTGGCAGCTTGCGGAACAGCTCAGTGTGCGTGAGGAATATGTACAGGAAATGCTTGACTATTACACACAGGCATGCAACGTAAATTTTGTTCAAGAATTAGCCGAACGTAAACGTGCCCGTGAAATAGAAGATGACCCAATCACACCAGAAACCTTACAAAAATTGCAAGGCATCGCTTTTTCGTGTGATGGGCCATTAACAGAGACCAGTGCGCAAGATATACTTCGGTTTGTCGAAATGGTAAGAGGACGAAAAAGCAGAGAAAAATAAAAATAACGCACATCTCTCTGGATGACAGCGTTGTTGTGAATGGTTTGCATCGGGTATGAATTTTAATGGAGGAACTGTTATGGAAAGACCTAGATTGAATGAAACTCCGCTTCCTGTTCTTACTAAAATTTATTGCATCACGCTTGCCATCGGTCTTTTTTCCGGACTTTCAAACCTAATAAGCACATTTAATGCATCTGATTCATTTATAGGCACTACTGTCGAATGGGTTCTATGGTTTGAAATTAGCACATCCATTGCTGTTTTGATAACCGGGACATGGATTTTAATTGACATTTTAAACCGGAGATGGCGTTTTCTATATGTTTTATATGCTTTTATTTGTATCCGCATTTTTTATATGATAGTTGCTTTTACGCTGGATACTAACTTTGGATATCAAGCCCTTGGCTCAACTTTGGTCCCTGTTGCATGGGCGATTTATTTTAATAAATCCGTGAAACTAAGGCTTGCATTTCCAATTAGAGGCGGCGTTTCTGCGCTACCAGCACCCGAATCGTCGGAAATTGAGGACGAAGCATATAACGAGCAGGAAAATATAGAGGATGATTCTGTATTGAATGACGCCTCGGAGGCCGTACAAGCTGATCAGGAGCAGCCTCTATCCGAAAATATACAAAGCCGCATAGATTCTGCTTATGAACCGGAGCAACAACAGTCTGTCAAAAAATTGTTCTGTAAAAACTGCGGTACAGAGTGCGGGCCAAATGACACAAAATGCCCGAACTGTGGGAAAAGAGTTCGTTATATTCCCGCAAAAATCAATTATAAAATTTTATGCATCGCTTTTTTACTTTTATCTGTTGGGCTTTGCATTGCTCTAATCGTACAAAGTCAACAGCATAACGCAGAAATTTTGGATTTAAAAACCGAAATGAAAAATGTGGTTTATGAACCAATCCCCGCAAACGATAGAAGCGCAACTCCTACTCTTTACGCTAAATGGCATGTAGCATGCATTACTGAAACCGGAGATAGATATCACGAACCAGGATGCGGATCGTTAAGCAGAAGCAATGCGATTTACATAGTATCTGTTTCCGGAGCAGAAAGACTGGGTTATGCTCCATGCTCTCAGTGTCACGAACCATCCGCGATAAGATACATTGAAGAAAATCAAAAAAAATACAATTAGTCCCAGCATTGCGGGAGGTGATCTATACAATGGCACCTCCCCTTACGGCAGCGTGTTTGTTGTTCCCGAAAGTGTTTGCTACCATCAATATTCGTGCGTCACGATTCAAAATAATATAGATGAAGTATATTATTTTGAAGATGAAAACAGCGCAATTACTGCGGGTTATCGAGCTTGCCCACAGTGCATAAAATAAAAAACGCCCCGGCGTGGGAGTGCCGAAGCGTTTATATAGAACAGCTTACCACAGAGGTGGCAATCCGCCCTGACAATCGGATTATATCACCTCCGGGGTAGGCTTGTCAAAGCATATCTTGGAGGGGCAACCGCTCCTCACGCAAAGAAGGAGGGTGGATTGAAATTGGCACGCAAAAAACTTACAGAGGGCATGCGCCAGAGAGAAAACGGGGTTTGGGAGCTACAGGAAACTATAAACGGAAAACGCCGTTCATTTTCATCTCTAAATCCAGCCGAGGTGATACGCAAGCGGGACATGGCTCGGGCAGAGGGCGCGGCAGAAAAAATTTTGGGAATCCAGGCAGACGAAAAACCAAAAGCCCCGCTTTTTGAAGAAGTCGCTGAAATATATGACGGTCAGGTATGCGAAATGAAACACGGAACACAAATAGCATACCGTCCAGCGCTCCGACGCGCTAAGGCATATTTCAAAGGCATGCGCATAGATGAAATTGAACCGTACATGGTAACACAGTTTCTTAAGTCAATCAGCGGAATGGCTCAATCGACCGTATCAAATCAAAAAACTGTTCTTAATTCGATTTTTCAAATATGGATTGATTCTCCCGAGTGGGCGGGGTTCAGAAACCCGGCAGACCTTGCCAAAATGCCACGAAAGCTAAAAAAAGGCAAGCGAATGCCGCCAAGCGACACGCAAGTACAAATAGTAAAGGACAATCTGGACGATCCGGAAGCGCTCCCGGCGGTTGTGTATTTATGTACCGGCGAACGCCGTGGAGAAGCCTGTGCAATACAGCTCCGCGATATCGACTTTGAAGAAAACTTGATCGATGTTTCAAAGTCCGTTGAGTTCATCGGCAATCGACCGCATATCACTGTTACAAAGACAGAAGCAGGCGTTCGCACTGTACCGTTGCTCTCACCCCTAAAACAAGCCCTACAACAGCTTAGAAGCATGTCACCCGAGACTTATATCATCGGGCTTAAAGAAACGCCTGTAACGGCCTCTGAGTACCGCAGAATGTGGATACGCTTTTGGCGTAAACATGGAATGGCGCAGCCTATCGAAAGAACCATGCGCAGAAAGAGGAACGGACGAGAAACAACAGTAACGTATACTGATTGGAAAGCCGATATATGCGCCCACCAGTTTCGCCACGAGTATGTTTGCATGCTGGCCGAAGCAGAAGTCCCGGAAGAAATAGCGATTTTACTTGTTGGACATGCAAACGCCAAAATGATTCACGAAGTATATTTAGCCCTCAAACCGAGCATGGTTCATAATGCGAGAAATAAATTAAATGAACTTTTGAGGGCTGAAAGACAAGAAAAAAACGCTTAAAAACAGAATCGGAAAGCACTTATTAAAACCGATTTATTGCAGACCTTTTGCAGACTGTGGTGTTTTGTATTGATTTCAAGCCGTTTTAACAGGCTTCAAATCTCAATACTCCGACCATCTTAAAAAAGGCCGCCGACAAAAGTCGGCGGCCTTTTTCCATATCTGTAACCGCACCGGTTTGGAGATATGCTAAGGGCGGCGGGCAGATTTTCAGGTTATACCGGCACCATGTTATTCTCCAATTGGGTCGTCAATCAGGGTAGCAACCCTGAATTTATGCCTGTGTCCTTCGTTTTGCTCTGTAACGGAGTCCAGGAAATGGACGTGCCGGCCATTTCCAACGGGAATCGCGCCCTGCGTTCTTCCCGAGAATTCATGAAAATGGTCCTCGTAAAAATCCGTCCTGAATTTCACCTCATGCACATGGTCACGTGTTCCAACCGGAATCACATCACAGGTCACAACTGCAAATCTATGATTGTGAGGGTCCGTCGCGGCCTCGGCAATCCAGACACTGCCAAGGACTTCATGGACGTGCGTTTGTTCTTTGGGGCAAACCGGACAGCGCTCATGGCGCTCTGCTTCCATATAATCCATAAAATACTCTTCTCCTTTATCGTTTCGGGAACAGCTTGCGGCTGTCTCCCATCATTATCATATGATGGAAAAAGCGCACATGTGCAGGAATGCAGCTTGCGGGGCGGCCGCAGATTGCTCCTGTATACGGCGGTTCCGGATTCGACAATTCCGCTCCATCCAGGCACCGCGGACCTTTGGGGCCACGCTGCTTTTTGTTTTTCACCCGGATTTTCACACTTGCAATTGCGGGCCGCATCCAGTATGATTGAATATATCGAAACTTTTTGCGAGGAGTATCAGTTTTATGGCAGAATTCAAATATGAGATCACAGAACGCATCGCG
>CABSMD010000137.1 GCA_902478725.1 uncultured Clostridia bacterium | reverse complement strand
CGGTAACATCCATCCGAAAGGTATCGATCCCGCCGATCTCCCGCTTTGCCATTTCCATCTTGTCCACATTGCGCGCCGCAATGATGACCTTAGCGCCCTGTTCATAAAACAGCTTCGCCGTTGCTTTGCCATACCCTTCGCTTCCGCCTGTGATTAACACGACTTTACCCGCCACACAACTCATTCTTTCACACGCTCCCTTTCAAATTTAGATAGTAGTCTATCGATTTGCAGCTTTTGCCGCAGTCTTTCCACATCCACTTCCCCGACGCCACAGCCCGCCTGCACTGCTTGTGCCGCAGCAACACCCGCCGCCTCTCCCAACGCCATCATCGTCCTGGATAATCGGCAGGAACTGGCGGCCGTGGCATCAAACGAGCTCCCCCGGCAAGCCACCAGAAGGTTTTCGATTTCATTGGTCAGTAAACATTCATAAGGTACGCCATAAGGCTGCTTCAATCCAATCTCCACTTCGCCCTCCGAATGGTTGTCGACCGAATGGTCGCCAAACGCAATGCAGGTTTCTTTTTTGTTCTGCCGGGTATAGCCGGCAAAAATATCTTCCCCTGACAATGAGTAACGGCCAATCAAATTCGGCCCCTGCCGGATGCCGGTGCGCGGGAAAATGTAACGCAGGGTATATTCCCGCAGATCCAATTCACGCTGCAAAAAATACCAGTGCGCCTGTGCCAATCTGGTTGTATGCGCCTCCCGTTCCGATGGAGGAATGCGGTAAAAATCCGCCCCCTCCTGCAGGGGCAGGACATTTATATTATACTCTCCGTTGGGATATTCATTAAAAATGACCGTTGCCTTTTTCCGGCGGCATTCTTCCACCGCCTCTTCGTCGGGCAGGTAGCCGTCATAGCCCTTCCCTGCCTTCCTGCCAATGCGGTACATATGGCTGATGCCATTGATTACGCCGTCATCCCGTCCCAAAAACGTCCGGCAACCGGCGGTTTGGGCCAAATGGATGTCAGCACTGCAATCGATAAAAATATCCGCCTGCACAGTGATGTAGCTGTTTGAAAACGGATGGTACAATAACGCCTCGGTAATGCGGTCATGCACTACCTTGCACTCCACAAAACAGGTACTATATAACGTTCGCACGCCCCGCCCGCGCAGCAGGCGGTCCATCTGTAACGCCATGGCGGCAGGCTCAAACACCACCCGTCCCCCGCCGCCATGAAGCCGGCTGACGGTTCGTTCATACGTTATTGCCGGATTCTTCTCCACATAAGCACAATACGGCGGCCCTTGATATACTTTTTTGCTGTACGCATTGAGGCAGGCGGTTCCTTCCTGCCATAAGGAATCAAACAACTCTTTGTGGATTCCGAATCCGCTGACGCCGGGTTCCCAGGCATTCACTCCGGCGTAAACGCTTGTGCCGCCCGGCGCCGCCTCCCGCTCCACAAGGATGGTGTCGATTCCCATACTGCCCAGCATGACTCCCGCGCCGACCCCCGCGGAGCCAGCCCCGATGACGCACACCTCACAAGTCAGCCTTTGTGTTTGCACACTGCTCCCCCCTTAGATTCCTGTTTTAGTATATCTGTTCTCCGCTGAAAAAGCAAGCAATTAAATTGTTTTATTTTTATACTATATTGCTTCTCATTCCTGCATCTCATATAACAGGAAACCGGACCTCCCATGACCGGAAAAGGGGGGGACAGACCGGCTTTGTGGTCTGTCCCCAATGTATTTCAAGGAGATGGAAAGCGTTTATAAATCGAGCAGGCGTTTGATCACGCTGACCGCCTGCGCACGGGTTGCGTTTTCCTTAGGTGCAAAGGTACCGTCCGGCATTCCGCTGATAAGTCCCGCGGTCGTTGCGGCATCCACAGAATCATACGCCCAGTCGGAAATAGAGGCCTGATCGGAAAATCTTTCTATTCTGCCCCGTCCCGCGTTTTTCTCTAGATAGGAGGAGGCTTTTTCCAAAATAACCGCCATCTCTTCCCTGGTAATCAGGTCGTTCGGCCGGAACAGGCTGTCATACCCGGCAATGAGCCCGGCATTTGCCGCCGCGTTGACAGAATGATAATACCATTCGGACTGAAATACGTCGGAAAACTCCGCGGATACGCCGCTCGAAAGGTTAAGCGCCTTGACAAGCAAGGTGGCAAACTCCGCCCTGGTGATTGCACGGTCTGGCTCGAAGGTGTTTTCTGTCACGCCGGATACGATGCCGCGTTCGGCCATTTCCTCAATGTCCTTTTGTGCCCAGTGGCCCACCGTATCGGCAAATCTCACTTGCGCGGTTTGATTGTTGTCCGCCGTGGCAATGCCTATCGGATTTCCCGCGCCGGGTACAATTGTTCCACTGTTGCTGTTGCCGTTGCTACTCGGAGGCTGCGGTGTATAAACCGGGTCGGGGTCAGCCTTTTTGGTAAACTCAATGGTGTAAACAGCAACGTCCTTCCCGTTTTGCGCGGTCACCGTAATGGTCGCCGTACCCGGCACCGCCTTTGCCTGATCGATCCTGGGGTTGGCTTTTTCATCCTTGCAGACCGCGCTGACCACCGGAACAGCATCGCCCGTTACTGCTTTTTTGTATTGAAGCGTCGTTTCCCGAAATCCGCTCATCTTCTTGCCATCGATACTGATCGAACTGAGCAACGCGTTGGAGGACGGGGTAAACAGCTTGGTCACAGCATATTCCCCGCCGTTGGTTGTGAAGCTTACGGTATTTCCGTTTCCGATTTTTATGTAGCTGCCGCCGGATCGTTTCATGATATCGATGCCGCTGACGCCGGTAAAGGTAACCGTTACCGGCAGGCTTGCCGTTCCGACTGCAAACACGGCATAGATGGGATCGCCCCACAGCGCTGCGCCCGGCTGCTCTAAAAGCTGGGCGACGGTATAGGTTCCCGGCAATCCCGCCGGAACCACAAAGGTAACCTCCTTGCCGCCGATCGTGCCCGCCACCGTTGTTTCCGGCAAAGCGCCCGTACAATGCAACGTAATCCGGGTGATTTCGCCTGTGTCGATATGGGCCTGGGCCATACCCGCGGGGATGGTGATATCCTGCTCATGAATGGCCGCGCGGGTGACCTGCTGCCCCTTGAACTCCTGATATGCCGCGTTCAACACCGCGACAGCCGCGGTCAAAACCTCTATATCATCGCTGTCCACAGCGCGGGCGGCATCGAGCGCTTGCGACATAGCGGCAATCGCATTGGAGGGGTACTGCCCCAAACCGTCGCCGGACTGGGCCTGCTCCAGCTCCTCCGCAATGCCCCGAACGAGGGTATCCAAAGATTCCCTGCCCAAAATAACAGCAAACGGTTCCGACCAGACTGCCGCGCCGGCATTGCCGGCCCCATCCTTCGGGATAACGCCGAATCTTACATATTTACCCGAAAGGGCGTCGGTTACCCGCAATTCCGCCCCTGTTCCGCAAGCGGTATAAGCGCCGCCCGGCGTGTCGGAGGATTCCCAAAACAGCTCGCTGTTTCCTTCCGGGTCTCCCTCCGAATCAAGATAGGTATACAGCCCCCGCAGCACGCCCTCCCCGGAGAGGGCCGAGCCATCGATTCGCACATTTACGGCGGTAGGCGGGGTACTGCCAACCGCGTACCTGCCGATCTTGTCAAACGGGATTGGTTCAAAATCAGGAATCTGCGAATAGATACGCTCATCCATGCGGTAGTCGCCGTTGTCAAAATCCGCAAACAGCGCCTTCACGTCGCCCGTCCCCTTGTCTTGCAGGATCAGATTGGTCTCTCCGCCGGCGCTGTTTACGCCATGGAGTACCTTACCATTGAGAAGATACAATTCATTTGTTTTGTTCTCGTTAATGAATACAACAACATTTTTGGAAAACGTATTGCTGTGGTTTGTAATCGTATCCGGCGATGCGGCAACCTCGCCTACCCAGGGCCAGCGCGCAATATATAGCGGGTTGTTCATGACCGAGGCGATCTTATCATAGTACTGTGCCTTGTTATATTGCTGGCCGGAGGTATCGGTCAGGGAAGTTTTCCATGCCGCGTCCCCCCAGGGCAGGTTGTAGATCGCTGTGCCAGCGTCAAGAATCAGGTTGTTGGTAAAGGTATTGAATTGCCCGCCGTGCACCTTGAACGCTTCCACAGCGCTAACTCCCCGGGCGCCGATGACGTTGCCGTAAACGTCCAAATCCGAGCTTCCATCATCGGTAAATACCGCGCAGGCGGCAAATGTACGGTTCAATGGATTGCCGATATTATAAAAATGATTGTAACGGATGACGTTTCCATGGTCCGCGAAATTCCGCCCCGTGTAAATGGCCCCCATATCCGCCGAGTTGGTGCAGACGTCGTGCAGAAGATTGTATTCCATAACATTGTCAACGCCGGTGAACTGAATGGCGGAACCAAAGCCGCCCGAAATCTCATTATGATCGACCAGCAGCCCAACGCCGCTTATCTGGACTCCCACGCCGGTGGAGGTGGAAATCGAAAAATCAGAGATCAGGTTATTGGTCACAAAATTGCCCGCATGGGTGATCGTGCTCCGGTCACCGCCCCCCAGCTCCACGCCGCCGGTGCCGCACAACCTGACAGAGCTGTTTTTCAGGCCATTGCCGGCGCCGTTTCGGATGATGACGCCCTTCCCTTCAAAGACGTTGATGTCGCAGCTGTCCACCGTATTGTTGCTGCCGCCGTCGATGACGACGGCGTTGCTCTTCCCGCCGGTCAATTCTATGCCGTGAAGGGTCACATAGGAGGTGTTCTTCATAGTAACCACAGGGAAGTTTGCGACCGTCGTCTGCAATACCGATTCGGAGGTCATCTCCCCATAGGGGTAGAGGTAGATTTTGTTCGCAGTCCGGTCCACGTACCACTCTCCCGGCTCATCCAGCTCCTCATAGACGTTTAACACGCGGAAGGTCGTTACCGGATGGTTAGACAGGTTATCCATCCCATACAGCATGGCTTCTTTGGCCTCAATCGTCTTCGTCTGCTGGTCCAGCGTGGCATAGATCGCCTCGGTGTACCAGTCGTACCGCCAGTACCCCTGAAAGATCAAATCTTCCAGATTGAAGGTCCAGGACGAGATTGTATCATCCGTATAGCTCGCCTTGCTTAAGCCCGTCCCTTGCAAATGCTGGTTCGCGGGTATTGATAAGGAAGGATTGGTCGCATAGCCCCGGTTGACGGTTTTGCCGGTCAGCCAATCGGAATTTTCTTCCGCGTTGGGATAGCGCGACAGCTTCAGCATCTTTCCGTCTTGCACGAACAGTGGCGTATTGACGACCGCATTGCCGTTGGTAATTGCGATTTTTTCAAAAGCGCCGTAGCCTAATTCATCAAGATCGGCTACCACAACCGCGCCTTGTGCCTGGCTGGACGACAGCTTCTGCTTCATCTCGCCCGACACGGCGGAAAACTTGCTGGTATCCAGATATTTTCCCGCGTTGAAGGTCACCTTTTCATCCCCATAGGCACGGTAAACGATCGGCGCGTCGGCACGGCCGCTGTCCTGCTCTTCCAGGGAAAAGGTCTGTGAAACCGGATATACGCCGCCGCGAAAATAAACCGTCACGCCCCCAGCCGGAATCTTCTCCAAGGACCGGATCGCGTCCCTCGCCCGCTGCGGTGTGGCAAACGGTTTTTCCAGCGTCCCGTCGCCGGTTGTGTCATCCCCGTCGGCCGCGACAAAATAGTTGACGGCGGAAACCACGTCGCCCGACCCGGCAACCACCTTCACCCAGGGGGAATATACCGCCCGTCCCACAATCCCGTTCTCATCGGCCGGTGTGATTTTCACACGGATATACCGCCCGATCTCACTCGGTTGGGGGGTGTAGCTTGGTTGATCCGCTCCCTCTATCGCTGTAATGTTGACATCAAACTCATGCGCCTTTGATTCCCAGCCAAAGAGGGTATCGCCTTCTAAGCCGCCCCCCTCCATCGGGACAAAGGTGTAGCTTACGGTAAGCGGCTGGCCCGCCTCAATTTCCCCGGCGGAAAAGCCGGCATTCGACACGGCAGGCGCGGGCGCCTGCCAGACGGGCGTAAGGAAGTCGTTGCCCTCCGCACCGTCCGCGTCCACAGGCGTGATGCGGACACGGATATAGTTTCCGGCGTCCGCGCCAGTCAGGCGGTAGATTGCGCCGGACGCGCCCTCTATTGCCGTAAATTCGCCATCCTCACTCTCAGCGCTTTCCCAGACAAAGCGCGTCCCCTGCTCCGCCGCGCCGGTGGAAGCGGGATAAAAGTCATACAGTACCCGCAAATCCTCTCCAAGCTTTACCTCGGTGCTTTCAAACCGCTGGTTTTGGATCACAGGCTTGTCGCTTGCGGCGATCTGCTGTTTCTCTGTGTAAAACACATTCTCGCCCTGCCATACCTTTGCGCGGATGTATTTTCCCTGCTGTGCAACGGGTATGGTATACTCCGCCTCGGTGGATATGGCCTCCCAGCCGTCCTCCCCGTTGTCGGAGGCTTGCCACTCGAGCTGTTCCACGCCGGGCGTCATTCCATCAATCCAGAGAGTAGAACCCGCCACCGGCGTACCGTTTAGCACATACAGGGCCGGACAGGATACATACAGCTCGCGCGTACGCAATGCGCTGTCCTTCACCGAGTTGGAAATCGCGGCAAACCGAATGGCGGCTATAGCGTATTGTTCATAGGCATAACTGTAGGAAAGCGAAGTGTTGAAGGCAGGAGATTTCGGAACCGGCTCTCCGTTTATCGTCACTGCCGCCTCAACAAAATCATAGCCAAAATCCGGAACGACGCTGCACAAAAGGGCCCAAGGTATTGTTTGCAGATACCGTCCATTCCCCGCGTCGTGGAAGTAGGTTTTATAATCCGTGTCGTTTGGCTTGGTCCATGGCTCCACCGTCGCGTTCTCCGCCGTAATCACCAGAGGCGGATAGAGGTAATAGGTCTCGCTTTTGGCAACCGCTTTCGCGCCGCTGCCGTCGTTGACGAAGAGCACCAATGTATACGCGCCCGCCATGCGGA